>NZ_JBQLZP010000270.1:0-18345 GCF_052168335.1 Roseicyclus sp.
ATCGAGACCGGCCCCCGCGCCTCCGCCGCCGCCGCGATGCCGTCGCGGACCGAGGCCTCGTCGGCCACGTCCATGGCCAGCGGGTGGAGACGCTGGGCATCCTCGGCCACCCGCTCCAGCCGCGCGGAGTCGCGGCCGGTGATCGTGACCTCCGCCCCCGCCGCCGCCAGCGCCCGCGCGATGCCGAGGCCGATCCCGGTTCCGCCGCCCGTCACCAGCGCATGCCGCCCCGCGTGCTCCATCCCGTCTCCTCCCGTTCCGGTGCCCGAGCCTAGCGCCCCCGCGGCCATGCGCAATCCGCCCGTTGCGCTGGACAAATCCGCGGCCAGGGGCATCTATGCGTTCCGGATCGCGGAAGTTGCGCAGCATACGGCGGTATACGAAATATTCTGTCGCGGGTGCGGGCGTTGTGGTGCCTCGAAGCTCTTGCTATGGGGGCTTGGGACCTGCTCGGACATGAGGGGAAAAGCTTTGAAGATTGGGGCTCCGAAGGAGATCGAACCGGGCGAATCGCGCGTGGCGATGACGCCGGACAGCGCGCAGGCGCTGCAGAAGCTCGGCTACGAATGCGCCATCGAGACGGGCGCGGGTGCCGCGGCGGGCTTCACCGACGCGGCCTACGAGGCGGCGGGCGTCGAGGTGCTCAAGACGGCGGCGGCCCTCTGGAAGGCCGTCGACATCGTCGCCAAGGTGCGTCCCCCGACCGAGACGGAGGCCAAGCGCCTGAGCGAGGGGCAGCTTCTGATCTCCTTCTTCTGGCCGGGCCAGAACGAGGCTCTGCTGGAACTCGCGCGCTCGAAGAAGGCCAGCGTGATCGCGATGGACATGGTCCCGCGCATCAGCCGCGCGCAGAAGATGGACGCGCTGTCGTCGATGGCGAACATCGCGGGCTACCGCGCGGTGATCGAGGCCGGCAACAACTTCGGCCGCTTCTTCACCGGCCAGGTGACGGCGGCGGGCAAGGTGCCCCCGGCCAAGGTCCTCGTCGTCGGCGCGGGCGTCGCGGGCCTCGCGGCGATCGGCACGGCCACCTCGCTCGGCGCCATCGTCTACGCCTTCGACGTGCGCCCCGAGGTGTCCGAGCAGATCGAGTCGATGGGCGCCGAGTTCGTCTTCCTCGACTTCGAGGAGACGAGCCAGAACAGCGCGGCGACCGGCGGCTACGCGGCCCCCTCGAGCCCCGAGTTCCGGGAGAAGCAGCTCGCCAAGTTCCGCGAGCTTGCCCCCGAGATGGACATCGTGATCACCACGGCGCTCATCCCCGGCCGGCCCGCGCCCGTCCTCTGGACCAAGGACATGGTCGAGGCGATGAAGCCCGGCTCCGTCATCGTCGACCTCGCCGCCGAGCGCGGCGGCAACTGCGAGCTGACCAAGGCCGACGAGAAGGTCGTGACCGACAACGGCGTCACCATCGTCGGCTACACCGACTTCCCCAGCCGCATGGCGACGCAGTCCTCGACGCTCTACTCGACGAACATCCGCCACATGATGACGGACCTCACGCCCGAGAAGGACGGCCAGGTGGTCCACAACATGGAGGACGACGTCATCCGTGGCGCGACGGTGACGCACGAGGGCGAGATCACCTGGCCGCCGCCGCCGCCGAAGGTCGCGGCCATCGCCGCCGCGCCGAAGAAGGAGAAGCCGAAGGAACTCACGCCCGAGCAGAAGCGGGCGCAGGAGGTCGCGGCCTTCAAGGCGCAGACCAAGAGCCAGGTCACCATGCTGGCCGTGGGCGCGGCGCTGGTGCTGGGCGTGGGTCTCATCCCCGGCATGCCGGCGAGCTTCATGCAGCACTTCATCGTCTTCGTGCTCTCGGTCTTCATCGGCTTCCAGGTGATCTGGAACGTGGCGCATTCGCTCCACACGCCGCTCATGGCCGTCACCAACGCCATCTCGTCGATCATCATCCTCGGCGCGCTCATCCAGATCGGGTCCTCCTCGGCCCTGATCACGGTCCTGGGCGGCCTCGCCATCCTGATGGCGTCGGTGAACATCTTCGGGGGCTTCCTCGTGACACGGCGCATGCTCGCCATGTTCCAGAAATCCTGAGCGGGCAGGGGTAAGAGACAATGGATTTCGCATTCACCATTGCGGCCTATGCCGTGGCCGCGGTTCTCTTCATCCTGTCGCTCGGGGGGCTCTCGGGACAGGAAAGCGCCAAGCGCGCGGTCTGGTACGGGATCGCGGGCATGGCGATCGCGGTGCTGGCCACGATCGTCGGGCCGGGGCAGGGGCTCTGGCCGGCCTCGATCATCCTCATCATCATCGGCGCGGCGGTGGGCTACCAGCTCGCCACGCGGGTGCAGATGACCCAGATGCCCGAGCTCGTCGCGATCATGCACAGCCTCGTGGGCCTCGCGGCGGTCTTCGTCGGTTTCAACGCCGACATCATGATCAACACGGTGCAGAACCTGCTGATCTCCGAGGTCGGCACCCGCTGCGCCGAGGGGCTCAGCTACTACGCCTGCGCGCAGGCGGCGGGCAGCACGGCGCTCGACGGGCTGTCCTCCTTCGGGCAGCTCGTGGCCAAGAAGACGTCGATCGAGATCACGATCCTCAAGGTCGAGCTCGCGCTCGGCATCTGGATCGGCGCCGTGACCTTCACGGGCTCGGTCGTCGCCTACGGCAAGCTCTCGGGCTCGGCGAGCCTCCTGCCGTTCAAGATCGACACCTCGGCCAAGCAGCTTCCGGGGGGCCACCTCCTGAACGCGGCGGCGGCGGCGGCCTCGGTCGTGCTCCTGTTCATGTACCTCGGCGGCGCGGGCTCCTGGACGCTGATCCTGCTCGCGGCGCTCGCGCTCTTCATCGGCTACCACCTGATCATGGGGATCGGCGGCGCGGACATGCCCGTGGTCGTCTCGATGCTGAACAGCTACTCGGGCTGGGCGGCGGCGGCGATCGGCTTCTCGCTGTCGAACGACCTCCTGATCGTGGTGGGCGCGCTCGTCGGCTCGTCGGGGGCGATCCTCAGCTACATCATGTGCAAGGCGATGAACCGCAGCTTCGTGAGCGTCATCCTCGGCGGCTTCGGCGGCGCGACGGGCCCCGCGGCGGCCATCGAGGGCGAGCAGGTCGCCATCGACGCCGACGGCGTGGCGGCGGCGCTGAACGACGCGGACAGCGTCATCATCGTGCCGGGCTACGGCATGGCAGTGGCGCAGGCGCAGCAGTCGGTCAGCGAACTGACGCGCAAGCTGCGCGCCGCGGGCAAGGAGGTGCGCTTCGCCATCCACCCCGTCGCGGGCCGTCTGCCGGGGCACATGAACGTGCTGCTCGCCGAGGCGAAGGTGCCCTACGACATCGTGCTCGAGATGGAGGAGATCAACGAGGACTTCCCGTCCACCGACGTGGTCATCGTGATCGGCTCGAACGACATCGTGAACCCCGCCGCCCAGGACGACCCGAACAGCCCCATCGCGGGGATGCCGGTCCTGGAGGTCTGGAAGGCCAAGCAGGTCTTCGTCTCCAAGCGGGGGCAGGGCACCGGCTATTCCGGCATCGAGAACCCGCTGTTCTACAAGGACAACACGCGGATGTTCTACGGCGACGCGAAGGCCTCGATCGACTCGCTCCTGCCGAAGATCGGCTGAGGCACGGCATCTCTGAACGGGAACGGCCGGTGGAGCGATCCGCCGGCCGTTTTCCGTTTCGGGGTGTCCCGGATCAGGCTGCGGCGGCCTTCACCCGATGGCGCGGCGGCTGCATCTGGATCTCGCCCAGCGTGAAGCTGGAATAGTGGCACGTCAGCTCGGTCCCCGCGGGAATGTCGCAGCGCGCGACGCCCACGGCGGGGTCGGTGAAGTCGAGGTTGGGCTCGTCCGCGTGGTTCATGAAGCGGCCCTCGTCGCTTTCCAGCACGACCTGGGAGAGGTCGGTCCAGTCGGGATAGGTGTAGCGCTCGAGGAACTCGCGTACGTGGGGCGCTGCGGCCTCCACGAAGCTGACCGGGATGCGGACGTCGAGCACCGGCTCGGCGCGCCAGACGATCTGGCCCTTCGCGATGTCGTCATGGCAGAAGACGCCCAGTCCCTCGATGTCGGACGGGGCGAGGTAGCAGCGCACTGTCATCATGCGCCTGATCCTTCTGAAAGGCCGGCCCGCCCTCCGGGGAATGTTGTGACGGGCCTGTCGGGCCCGACGCGGGCGGTTCGCGCGATTGCGGAAGATGCGACATCCGGTGCGATTTGCAAGCGGCCATGAGAGCCGCGTGACGGAATTCCGCCGGTCCCTCCGCGGCGCTCAGACGATGCGCGGGGCGAGGTCCTGCGGGCTGTCCGTCTCGACGTGCCAGAAGGCCTCCGCGCCCGCCGGCAGGGTGGCGAGGACGCGCTCCAGTTCGGCGTGCCGGACCGAGCGCCAGAGGGCGCGCGCGACCGCCTCGATGGCGTTCTCCGGCGTCAGGTTGTGGTGCGGCCGCAGCGCCTGCGCCTCGCGCGTCATCTCCGCGCGGGATGCGAAGGGAAGGGGGCGCGCGTCGGGCACCCAGCCCGCCACGAAGATCGCGCGCGGGACGCTCGGCAGGACGGTGGCGAAGCGCAGGCCCTCCTTCGCCGTCAGACGCGCCCGGAAGACGTGGAAGACCCCGTCGACCGCCGTATAGGCCATGTTGTCGGAGATCAGCCCCGTCGCCTCCCGCACGTCGTCGAGGAAGGCGCGCCATTCGCGGCTGGCGTGGCGGTACGTCCAGGGCATCGGCATGGGCCGAGCCTGTCCCCGTCGCGGCCCGCCGGTCAATGCCTCACTTCGTGAGGATGAGCTTGCCCGCCCGCGTGATGCGCAGCGTGTAGGTCTGGTCGTCGAGGACGATGAAGGCCGTGCCCTCGCCGCCGGTCAGGCGCCGGGCGTCGTGGACGGGGTGGCTCGGGCGCGGGGCCGCGAGCGGGTCGGAGGCGTCGTGCGTCGAAAGATAGGACATGGGCGGATCTCCCGGCTGGTCGCTGTCGCTGCCGGTAATCCTGAGTGAATCGCTCAGACTTGTCAATCCTGAGTTAAACTATCGGGAATTATCCCGCGCGCCGCCGGTCTCGCGGTCAGGACGGCGAGACGCGCGGCGATTTCCCCGCGCACGGGGCCGGGGCGGGGCGCGTCACGCAGCGTCGTGAACCAGTGCGCGGGCGGATTGCGGCCCGCGCGCGCGTTGGCCCATGTCAGGCCGCGCAGAACCGCCTCCGCCTCGGGGGGGAGACGGTCGGGGATGTCGTGGCCGTTCAGCGTCGCCCAGATGCCGGTCCAGAGCCGCCCGACCGACCAGGGGTTGTAGCCGCCTCCGCCGAGGACCATGAGGCGCGGCGGCGACAGCGCCATGATCCCCCGCAGCACCGCCCAGTGCGCGTTGTTCGACAGCGCGAGGCGGGAGAGCGGGTCCTCCTCCACCGCGTCGGCGCCGCACTGGAGGACGACCGCGTCGGCGGCGAAGCCCGCGACGGCGGGCAGGATCAGCCGCTCCCGGATTTCCGCCATCTCGCTGTCGTTGAGGCCGCGCGGCACGGGCAGGTTCAGCACGTTGCCGCCGCCATCCTCCGCCAGCGCCCCGGTGAAGGGCCAGCGCTTCTCCTCGTGGACCGAGATCAGCAGCGTCTCGGTATCGCCCGCGAAGGCGTGCTCCACCCCGTCCGCGTGGTGCGCGTCGATGTCCACGTAGGCGACGCGCCGCGCGCCCGCACGGCGCAGCGACAGGATCGCGAGAACGGGATCGTTGAGGTAGCAGAACCCGCCCGCCCGGTCGGGGAAGCCGTGATGCGTGCCGCCGCCCGGGTGGTGGATGACGCCGCCCTGCGCCAAGAGTTCGCCGGCCAGCAACGACGCCCCCGCCGCCGTGGCGGGCCTGCGGAACATCTCGGGGAAGACCGGGTTCGCCACCGTTCCCAGCCCGTGACGCAGGCGCACGGCGTCGCTGACGCTCTGGCTGCGCTCGGCCTCCTCCAGCGCGGCGATGTAGTCGGGCGTGTGCCAGATCGTCAGCGCGGCGGGCTTGGCGCGGGGGCTGTTGCGGAACTGGTCGGCTCCGAGCCAGCCCATCGCGCGGGCGAGGTCCATGACCGTCGAGACGCGCGGCACCCGCAGCGGATGGTGCGCCCCGTAGGAGGAGGCGCGGTAGATCTCGGAGCCGAGGAAGAGCGGGCGGTCCATGGGCCTGTCGGGATTGGGGCCTGTCGGGATTGGGGCCTGTCGGGATTGGGGCCTTTCGGGAATGCGGTGCCCCACGCCAGCTAACCCCTTGACGGGCGGCGTCAAGACGGCCCGATTGATCGCCGCCCGCCCCCATGCGATACAGGGCAGCCATGGCCCGACATCCCGCGATCCAGACCCCTCTCCGCATCGGCGCCTCCGCGAGGCGCGAGACCCGGACGCAGTTCGGCGCGCTCTGCTACCGCCCGGCGGATGCGAAGCCGGGGTTCGAGGTGCTGCTGGTCTCGTCGCGCGACACGGGCCGCTGGATCATCCCCAAGGGATGGCCGATGGACGGCGAGACGCCGGCCGCCGCCGCCGCGCTCGAGGCCTGGGAGGAGGCGGGCGTCCGGGGCCGCGTGCACGAGGTCTGCATCGGCCATTATTCCTACCAGAAGTGGATCGACGAGGAGTTTTCGATCCCCTGCGTGGTCGCGGTCTTCCCGATCGAGGTGCTGCGCCTCGACGACGACTACCCCGAGGCCAAGGACCGCAAGCGCAAGTGGCTGACGCCCAAGAAGGCCGCGCAGCGCCTGGGCGAGCCCGAGCTGCGCGAGATCGTCAAGAGCTTCGATCCGAAGAAGCTGGGCTAGGAGAGGACCGCTTGAAGGCCGCGCCGATCCGAATATCTGCAAGGGCGGAGGTTCGACGCCCATGATCCGCTACGCCCTCAAGTGCTCGGGCGACCACCGCTTCGAGAGCTGGTTCCAGTCCGCGGCCGCCTATGACGCGCTGGCCGCGCGCGGGCTCGTGTCGTGCCCCGTCTGCGGCGGCAGCGACGTGGAAAAGGCGATCATGGCCCCGCGCGTGGCGACCTCCGAGGAGGCGCCGCCCCGGCCGGCGGAGCGCCCGCTGACCGGGCCCGCGCATCCGGCCGAGCAGATGCTGAAGGCGTTGCGCGAGCATCTGGAGAAGAACTCCACCTATGTCGGACCCCGCTTCGCGGCCGAGGCGCGCGCCATGCATCTCGGCGAGCGGGAGGAGGGCTCGATCCACGGCGAGGCGACGCCCGAGGAGGCCCGCGCGCTGATCGAGGAGGGCGTGCCCGTGGCCCCGATCCCCGGCCTCGTCCGGGGCAAGCGGAACTGAGCCCCGCCCCATTTCGGGGCGTTTTCGGCGGGATTGCGGCCGAAACATGGTATTGCCGCAATGGCAACAAAGCCGGTGTCGGCACTCAAGAATCTGAAATGTATAGACAAAAATCCGGGCGCGCGTCCTGTGCCCCCGGAGTGCCGCCCAAGGCGGCGCTGGACATCCCGGCAGCGGTCCGGCAGGAATGTGTCATTCCCGAGGCGGCGCACCTCCGGCCTTTCTGCCGGGCGCAAGGGCGGCACCTCGATTTCGATACGAGACGATACTGACTGGACGTTGACATAATGAAGAAGACATTGGCAGGCCTTGCGCTTGCAACCACGCTGGGCGTCGGAGGGCCCGCAACCGCTTCGTCGGTTCTGACCTTCACGCTCCACGAAGGCGGCTCGACGGCCGCAATCACGAAAGTCGAGGGAAGCTTCTGCAGCATTTTTTCGACGTGTTTCGACGTGGAGACGGCGGGCTTCGACGGCACGACATTCGCCCTGGGGGAGGGCGGGTCGCAGACCTTCGATTTCCTGAACTTCAATTACCGGGGCGACCCGCGCGGCACCTACCGGATCAGCGCGTCGCTCGCGCTGAGCCAGCCGCTCTCGACGGTCGTGTCCGACACGGCCGGGGTCGAGATCACCACGGTCTCGGGCCAGTTGTCTCAGGGACGCCTCCGCTGGGACAGGACGGTTCCGACGGTCGTGAACATGGCCGACGGGTCGGCCTTCTCGGTCATCTTCAACGATTTCGATTACGGCCAGGGAAGCTGGCTTCAGGGCCCGCTCGTCGCCACCGCGACCATCGAGGCGCTGGACGTGGCGCCGGTTCCGCTGCCGGCGACGGGCCTGCTGCTCCTTGCGGGCATGGGCGCGATGGTCGCGCTGCGCCGTCGCCGCGACGCGGCCTGAGCGGCTTCACGCTCCGGCGGCGGGGCCCCGCGCCTCGAGTTCGGCGAAGTCGCGCGCGTCGCGCTCCGCCTCGAGCCGCGAGACCGAGGCCGCGACCTGACGCGCGATCTCGGCGGGCGCCATGCCCTGCCGTCTCAGCCGGTCCACGATGGCCTTGCCCTGCGGTCCCAGCGGCTGCGTGAAGAGTAGCGCGTCGAGCCCCTCGTAGGGCACGCCCGCCATGTGATCGAGCTTGTCCATCCGCCGCGGATGCATCGGCTCGGCCCGGAGACGCGCGATCTGGGCTGCGTGCCAGGCCAGCCCGTCGCGGTGCAGCCCGGCCAGAATCGGGTCCTTCAGGTAGTCCGCGATCCGGTCGCGCACGGCCCCCGCATGGGCGAGGAGCGCCTCGCGTTCGGTCTCGTTCCGGTCGAAGATCCCGAAATAGGTCGCGTCGTACTTGTCGGGCTTGGCGTTCACGTTGCCCCGCACCTGCCGCAGCAGGTAGGCCTCGCGGCTCTTCACCGCGAAATGCGCCATTTCCACGAGGTCGTAGCCCAGCGTCGCGGCGGAGGAGCG
This sequence comes from Roseicyclus sp., assembly GCF_052168335.1. Taxonomy (GTDB): domain Bacteria; phylum Pseudomonadota; class Alphaproteobacteria; order Rhodobacterales; family Rhodobacteraceae; genus Roseibacterium. The sequence goes on from NZ_JBQLZP010000270.1 coordinate 8,721, forward strand.
CCACATCCCCTCGAGAAACTGCCGTGTCATCGGCCGACCCGAGCCGTTGACCCACCTGAGCGCCGCGAGCTGTTCCATCCGCGCCGGCTCGCGCCCCGCGCCCTTCACCGTCGGGCGGTGGATGCCGAGCTTCATGTCGGGGAAGGGGCGGAACAGCGTCTTCACGCCCCAGCCCTTGCGGAAGTCGTCGGGCGCGCCGCGCGTGTAGCTCTCGATCACGAGGCCGGGGTTCCAGTCGACGAGGCCGTTCGAGCCCATGATCCGCCAGGTGACGACGATGCCCTCCGTCCCCTCCGGCACCGCGGCCACGAGGTCGGGCAGGCGGCCCGCGCCCGTCCTGATCGAGAGGAACTCGTCGGCGTCGAGCGCGATCAGCCAGTCGGTGTCGAGGACCGCCACGTCCTTCTGCGCCGCCCTCAGCGCCATTGGCTGCGGCTTCTCCCCCTCGGCCACCGGGTTGTCGCGGCGGAGGACCGGCGCGCCGATCTGGCCGAGGCGGTCGAGCATCGCGTCGGTGCCGTCGCGGCAGTCGTTCGTGTAGACCACGATCCGGTCGAAGCCGATGACCTCCTGGAAGGCCACCCACTCGAGGAGCGCGGGCGCCTCGTCGCGCATCATGCTCAGGGCTGTGAACCGCTCGGCCATGGCGTCAAGTCATCGGCGTTGCGGCCGTCTCGCGCAAGAGACCTCCCGCCGCCTCGAGCGCGGCGGCCTCCTCCGGCCCGAGGATATGGAGCCTGTCGTGGAGCGCGCGATAGCCCGCCTCGGGGTCGGGCAGGGCGGCGATCGCGTCGATCCGGTCCTTGAGGGGCCCGGAGAAGCCGTGCGATCCCGCTCGCCAAGCCACCTTCGCCCGCCAGCGGGCGTAGTCCGGCGCGATGTCGTGGACGAGGTGCGCCCGGTCCTCGGGCCCGAGGACGGGACCGGGCAGGCGGGCGCCCTGCGCGTCCTCCGCCCAGTGGAGGCGGATGCGCAGGCCGGCAAGGCCGGTCCGGTGGAACGACTTGCCCTCCGGGTGGCCGACGAGACCCTCGCGCCGACGGAAGAGGTCGGCGTCCGGCCCGTAGACCTCGTTCACCACCCGCCGCGGGATCGGAAGCCGCAGCGCGCTGCCGCCTTCCCGCAGGGTCACGGCTTCGGCGCTCCGGACCCGGAGGCTGAGCGCATCGGCGGGCAGGGCGGCGAGCGTGTCGGGGATCGACCGGCCGCGCAGCCACATCCGTTCGTCCGCGTCGAGGACGAGGAGCCAGGGCGCCGCCGCCTCGGCATAGGCGGCGTTGAGCGCGGCACGCTGGCGGCGGGTGAACCGCGCGTCCGGCTTCACGCCGAGCCCGCGCCACAGCTCCGCCGTGCAGGACCGGAGCTCGAGCCTCGGCTCGCCCGACAGCGCCATGCGCGCCGGGTCGTCGGGGTCGTCGAGGAAGAGGACGATCCGCTCCGCCCCGCAGCCGAGGTGCCACTCGACGAAACGGCGCAGCACCGGCAGCGGCTCGCGCGCGACGGTGACGACGCTGAAGCCCCCTTCGGCCACCCTCAGACCATCCCGAAGAAGCGCGGCGGGATGCCGACCGGAAGACCCTGCCCCGTCGCCGCCGGGTGGGTCGAGGCGCGCGGGCGCGGGGCGGGGCTGCCATCCGCCTCGACCGGGAAGTCGCGATGCGCGATGTCGCGGGCCAGGGCGAAGTCGAGGGGCGCGGGCCCGCTCTCCGCGATGGCCCCGAGGCGCCCGGCCTGGTGCTCCACGAAGCTCGGATGCTGCGCCGTGCCGCCTCGCGCGGCCAGCCGCTCCTCCGCCACGCCCCGGTCGGCGAGCGCCAGGTGGAAGAGCGTGAAGTGCCGCGAGAGCACGACCTCGCGATTGAGCAGCCGGTGCGCGCCCCCCGCCCAGTTGTTCCAGCGAGAGATCACGAAGGGCTTGGAATAGCGGTCGGCGACGTAGCCCTGCCGACGCTGCCCCAGGACCGGCGCCCCGCGGTCGAGCGGCGCCGTCTCCTCCGGGCCCTGAACCACGTCGACGCCGAGGGCGAAGATGTAGCCCTCCTCGGTCAGTTCCTCGAGCGCCCGCGGCCAGTCGAGGCCGCTTTCGGGATCGACCACCACGTATTCGTCCACGTCGCCCCGGATGACGAACTCGTAGCGCTTCCTGAGCGCGTTGGCGCGGGCGGACATCTCCTTCGCCATGAAGCGGTCGTTGCGGATGCGCCGCCGCGGCGCGTCGAGGAGGATCTCGGTCGCGATGCCGGTCAGATCGACCGAAGGCTCCCAGTCGTCGCCGTCGATCACGACGTACAGGTTCTCGCGTCCGACGATGGCGCCGTAATGCGCGATCCACTTCGCGAGGAAGAAATCCTCGTGCCGCACATGGGTGAGCGCGCAGGCGAAGTCTTTCGCCATGGCTCAGGTCCCGTGAAGGGCGAGGGGCTCGCCCATCCGCGCCGCGAGCCCCGCCGCGGCCTCTGCGAGGTCCGCTGGTTCCGGCGCCGTCCAGCCGCGCGCGTGCGCGATGAAGCCCGCCCCAGCCAGCGCCGCCCCGATGGCGGGAAAGTCGAGGAGCGCGTGCGTCTCGCGCTTCACGACCCGCCGCCCGGAGGGATGGTAGAAGCCCGACACCGCCTCGATCCGCAGGGGCTCGATGCCCGCGAAGCTGCGGAACTGGAGGAGATAGTCCTCGATGTTGTGGGACGGGCCCCGGTTCAGGATCGCCACCCGCGTCCCGGGTCCCGCCAGCATCGCCGCGAGGTGCAGCGCCGAGCCGTCGAGCGCCACGATCCGCCGCGCGGCTTTCCAGCGCGCAAGCTGCGTCGGCAGGTCATGCTCCTGCGGGTGGAAGATTGTGTAGCCCGCCGCCTCCATCAGCGCCTCGATCCGCGTCTCGAGCAGCACCGAGCCCCGCTTCGTCGGCAGGCGCGCGCGCGACACGTAGATGTCGGCCGGCCCCTCCGCCGCGATCCCGGCGCCGAGCCTGTCGCGCATGAAGGCGCGGTACTCCGGCCGTCCCGCGATGAGCCTGCCGATCCCGAAGCCCTGCGGCGGCACGGCCAGGCGCTCGACCGCCACGGGAGCCTGCGGCGCGCGGACCGCGAGGCGCCCGAGCCCCAGCGCCTCGAGGAAGGGCGCCTGCTGGCGGATTTGCCGCCGCTCGTGCGTCATGCGCTGCTTGGGAAGGAAGACGATCCCGTCCACCTCCCCGAGCCGCGGCAGGGCCCAGAGCCGGCTCGTCGTCTCGCAGAGGAAATGGCCGAAATGCCCGTAGAAGAGGCCGCCATAGAGCCATCTCCCCGGCAGCCGCTCGACCGGCCCGTCCAGCCTCGGCACCACGGGCGCGACCGTGATCGGCCCGTCGGCGTAGCGGTGGCAATGCCCCTCGGGCAGGAATTGCCCGTCCCGGTCGAAGAGGCCCGCAGCCCGCCGTGCGCCGCCCGGCTCCTCGACGCCCCAGGGCACCAGCGTCACCTCGTCCAGCCACGCGGGCGTCCAGCCCGTCGCGCGCTGCGGGTCGAAGTCGAGGGCGCCGCCCTCCTCCGCCGCGATGCCGAGGGGTTCGAGGCTCATTCCTCGAGCGCGGCTTCGGGGACGATGCCGACCTCCCGCGCCATCCGCCAGGCATAGGAGTTCTCGAGCGGCGCGTTCTTCCGCCACCAGGGCCGCGTGCCGTTGGTGTAGAGGTGGACCGAGACCGTCGCGTCGGTGAACCAGCCCTCCACCCGCCCGTGCGGATCGTAGAACACGTCGTTGAGCTGGAACGGCACGGGATACAGGACGTCGGGCGTCATCGCCCGCGCGTCGTCGCCCGTGACTTGCGCGAAATGGGTGAAGGCCTGCGGGCCGAAGGCCGTCCGCTCCGTCCGGTAGATGCGGATCGCGTGCGGCAGCGCGGGGTCCTGCTTCTCGATCTTGCGCCGCTGGTTCCTGTTCCACCAGGGCGGCACCTCGGGGAGGTTCTCGTAGTAGTCGAGCAGCATGTCGATCAGCGCGCAGTCCCGCGGCAGGCCCACGACCCCGCAGTTCAGCGCCCCCCGCATCCCGTGGCCCGCGAAGACGTAGTCCCATTCCTCGGGGAAGGGCCGGTGGCAGAAGGCGTCGCAGTCGACCCAGATCGCGCCCGTGGCCTTGATCATCTTGTAGCGGAAGACGTTCGACAGGAAGGAGGCCGAGGTCTCGGCCACGATGTCCATGGGGATGTCCATGATCTCGGAGGCGGGGCGCAGCGTGACGCCCTCCGGCGCGTTCGAGACCGTGTCCGTGCAGTAGAGCGTCACGGGGTGGCCGTGGCGCAGGTGCGAGGCGAGGCAGAGCTGGTTGAGATAGTGCAGCCGCTCCCCGATCCAGAGGGAGGCGACCGGCCTGCGATTGAGGTCCAACTGGATACTCCCGACACTGCCCGATCCGCGCGGGTAGACCCCGCGTCGCTTGGGGGCAGTGTCGCCTGTTTCGGGGCTCGGGGCAAAGGGGGTCGGGAAGGAGGCTCGCGGGGTGTTGCGGGGGTGCAAGGGGGTGTGGATGATCCTATGCATTATGTCCTTGATCTGAGAACAATGCCGAGGAGGTTAAGTGAGACTTCCATTGCGAGAAGGATATGGACCCACCACTGAATTCCAACAATGACTGTAAAAACGCCAATGCCAGAAAGCCAGCCTATTGGTGGTGCCGGTTCAATAATGAGGTGCATTCTCTCATCAAAGTGAACGAGGTGTCCAAAGTAGATCCCCCAAATCGCCTCCGCCGAGCAAAAGGCAATCGCCATCATAACCGCAGACAGGTACGGCAACAAAGAGAAGACTGTCGCAATGAGAAGTCCAGGAAGATCTCGTGTATCAAGCGTTACCCAGTATTCATTGCCATCCAGCGTCTCTAGTTGATTGACTGCTCGATGAAGCTGCCAGAGAATGAACAACATAAAGAATGGCGCTACATGTAGAATAATTACGAGGGGGGCGGTAATGCCGGAGAAATTGGCGGTTTCCGTCCTTTGGGAGAAAAGGGCATCAATTGCGATTTGAAGGTCGCTCCCGCGATAATGCCCGCCTGTTTGTTCGGCGAGGGACCTCGCTAGCGCGTTTCGGAGAGCTGATGCAGAGGTGAAGACATGCTCATCCATTGGGGGGAAAAGTGCGGCCTCAGCTCCCCTGCTTTCTTCGATTTGCCCAGTCTCGTCTCGAAAAAACTCAATCTCGCCTACAATCCGCTCGGGAAGGAGCAGAGCAGGTAGCGGTTCCAGCCATGACTTTGGCAACAGGAAGAAATAGTCATCGGCGGCTTCTGAATGTATGATGGCGCCTGAGAGCTGGCCGCGAAATCCAGGGACGCAGTCGGACGCATCAAAGAAAATGATTTGCGCTTCCAAAAAGTCAAGCCATCGTTCTCCAGCCATTGTGGGTGCAAAGTAAATGAATCGATCCGGGATCTGCCTTTCAATGAGAAGCACATCGCATTCGATTCGGGGGTGGCTGCGTAATTCTAATTCTGCATGAGATCCTCCGGGGATGGGGTCGCTAGTGAACCCAAGAGCTTCATACTGAGACAAGCTCGGGAGGACATAGTTTTCGTTTAGGTGGTCTGAAATTGCTCTGCCCTTATCTGTCAGCCCAAAGACTTCATCTCTCGAAAGTTCGTTGAGTGAAAAATCTTGCCATTCCGCAAGTGCAACCAAGAGCTCCATTCTTTCCGAGTAGCTTTCCAGCTTCCGTTCGAGGAGTAGTTGGTGCACAACCAACGCGAATGCTATGGCTAGGACAAGATAATAGCTCTGAAGCTTCTTTACGCTGGAGACACTGGAGCTCAATCGCGTAACCCAAACTTGTTTTTATGTATATTGAGTGGCAACTGCCGATAATGCAAGCAAGCGATTGCAATCGCCCCCCTCACACCACCTGCCCCCTTAAATCCACCCCCTCCGCCACGCCCGTCACCTCCACGACCCCGAGCCCGAGGCGGATGCGCCAGACCCCTCCGCCCATGGGCCGGACCGACGGCTGGCCCGGCCAGGCGGCGAGGTCGTAGACCTGGCCTTCGTCCCAGCCCCGGATCACGCAGACCCCGCCCCAGGCGATGCGGAAGCGTTTCGCGCCCGGCGCCGCCTCGATCTCGGTGACGCCGGTGCCCACATGCACCTCGTGGTCGCCCGGCCCCAGCCGCACGCGGTTCCGCCCCGGCCCCGGGTCCACGGTCGAGGCGCCCTCGCCGTCCTCGATCACGTCGTTGCCGTGCCCGCCCCGGATCACGTTCCGCCCCGTGTAGCCGAAGATCACGTCCTCGCCCGTCCCCCCGTCGAGCGTGTCGCGCCCGGGCCCGCCGTGGAGCGTGTCGTTCCCCGCCTCGCCGTAGAACGCGTGCCGCCGGTTCGCCTGCTTGGCCTTCGCGATCATCAGGTCGTCGCCCGCGCCGCCCCGGAAGACCGCGCCGCCGTGCTTGGGCCCGATCATCACGTCGTTGCCGTCCGAGCCGGTGAGGTCGATCTCCACCCGCTCGGAGGTCTCGAACTCGATGGGGCTGTCGGGGTGGGCGACGATGCGGATGGTCTTGCCGCTCTGCCCGTCCGCCTCCGACCGGGAGACGACGGTGGCGATGCGGATCTTCTCGACGTTGGCGGGGCAGTGGAGCACGTAGTCGTCCGGCCCCGCCATGTACCACAGCGTGTCGGTGCCGCCGTCCCTGTCCTCGCGGATCTTCTCGGCGTCGGCGCCGTAGGCCCAGTAATGCGTGTCCCCCCGCCCGCCCGCGAGCACGACCGACCCGTCCACCGCCATCATCGCGTTGACGCCGTCCGCCGGGTTCTCGTGACCGCGCAGGTCGAGCCCGAGTTCGAGTGCGCCCCGCACCAGTTCGTCCCTCAGGCGCTCCATCGGCGCGGTCGCGACGAGGTTCTCGGTCTCGCCGGGGTCGCTCACGATGTCGTAGACGTGCTCCTCCCCGTTCGGGTAGCGGAAGTAGCGCAGATGCGTCAGCCCTTCGACGGAGGGCCGGACCGAGAGCGTGCCGAAGACGCTGGTGACGGGTGATTTCGTGCGGTCGTAGGTGCCGAAGCGCGCGTCGATCAGCGGCAGGAGCGACTGGCCCGAGGTCCAGTCCGGCCGTGGCGGCAGACCGGCGAGCTGCATCACCGTCTTCGGCAGGTTGTGGAGCGAGACGGGCAGGTCGATCTCGGCCGCTTCCATCCCCGGCAGGCGGATCGCGAGCGGGACGTGGGCGGCGCTGTCCCACTGGCTCATCTTGTGGAAACTGTCGTGATTGCCGAGGTTGAAGCCGTTGTCCGACAGGAAGACGACGCTGGTGTCCGCCCCGAAGGCCGAGGCGTCGAGCGCGTCGAGAAAGCGCCCGATCTCGTGGTCCACATGCGAGCAGGCGGCGAAGTAGGCGCGCACCACCTGCCGCCAGGCCTCGTCCCCCGCCTTCTCCGGCGTCCACTGGCCGTTGGCGATGTAGGCCGCCTCGTAGACGGCGAAACCGGGCTGCGGCCCGTGGTAATCCTCGGCGTGGGCGATGTCTGGCCAGCGGATGCGCGCGGGATCGTACTGCGCGTAGAAGCGGTCGGGGCAGATCAGGTTGTAGTGCGGGTGCTTGAAGCCGAGCTGGATCAGCGTCCGGCGCGAGGGATCGGCGCGGCCGAGGAAGTCGATGGCGTTCTGGGCGACGTGATGGTCGTAGAAGCGGTCGTCCTGGCTGCCGTCGTCGTCGGGATGGTTCACGCCCTTGATGCCGGGTCCGCGGTCGAGATAGGCGTGGACGCCGCTGCGGCGGCCGCGATCGTCGGCCTCGGGCTCCTCGTGGAAGAGGATGCGGCGGTATTCCTCGGGCATCGGCTGGTAGTTCGCGTCCACCTTGCCGGTCGTGAAGGTGTAGAAACCCGCGCGCCGGAGGTCGTATTGCCAGGCGCGCTCGGGCCGGTGGACGTCGCGCCAGAAGCGGTTGAGATCGACGAGGCCCGAGCGGAAGGGGCTGAGCCCCGTCGCGATCTCGGCCCGGCAGGGGGCGCAGAGCGGCACCGTGGCGTAGGCGTTCGTGAAGCGCGCGGCCCGCGCCATGAAACGGTCGAGGTTCGGCGTCTCGATCCGGAGGCCGAAGGCGTCGCGCCAGGTGTAGACGTCGATCAGGTCGTCGACCCAGATCAGGCAGATGTGGCGCCCGGCCTCCATCAGGCCCCCGCCCAGAGGTGATGGCGGCGGAGCGCGCGCAACAGCGGGCGCCCCGGCTCGTGGAGGAGCGCGCGGCCGGGCCAGAGCCAGACGTCGAGGATCAGCGCCTCGCCCAGCGTCTTCAGGAGCTTCGGGCGCTGGTTGCGCGCGGCGATGAACAGGCTCGCGGGGCCGTGGAGGACGGGTGCGGTCGCGTCGCTCCCGGTTTCCGCGCCGTCAAGGAAGAGGCGGAGCGACCCGCCCGCAAGGCTCGCCACGGCGAGGCGCGGCGTGCCGCGCGCAGGGCAGGGGAGCGAGGCCTCCACCTTTCCGGCATCGTCCTTCGCGGTGAGGATGCCGTCGGCCTCGGACAGGAACAGGTAGTTCTCGCCCTCGCCGCGCCGTGCCGCGCCGCCCATGTTGAGCGTCAGGAGCGTCCGCGCCTCTCCGCCCGGCGGCGTGATCCAGCGGACGGCGAGCGTGGCGGTCCCGGCCTCCGACGCCGCCTCGGTCGCGACGAAGCCGCAATGGACCCCGGCCCGGCAGCGGAGCCCGGCCTCGGTCCCGTGGCGGCCGAGGCTTGCATTGCCCTCGTTGGGTTCCGTCGGCACCGCGCGCACCCCGCCGAGGCGGGCGGGCCATGTCGCCCGCAGGTCGCCCCCGTGCCACCAGAGCGCGCCCGTTCCCTCGAACCCCGCGGCCGGCGCGGCGCAGAGGGCCGCCTCCGGCACCGGCTCCGCCAGGTCGACGGGCGCCTCGAGGGCGCTGCTCTCACCGGCCAAGGGGCCCTCCCCGCACCGGCAGGTGCGCGGGCAGCGCCCAGCGGTGCAGGCGCGCGCCCGTGCGGCTTTCGAGGCTCCAGCCGTCGCGGACGGCACCCGTGGCGCGCCGCGTGTCGCCCTCGGCCGTCATCGCGTAGGCGAGCCGCAGGTCCGCGCCCTCGGGCCGCCTGTCGCAGCGGACGAGGACCGCCCGAGGGTCGTCCGGGGCCAGCGCCACCTCGCGGATCGCGGCTCCGTTCTCCGCTCCCGCCAGGCGAAAGCCCATCGCGGGACCGGCGCCGAGCGGATCGTCCGGGTCGAGCACGAGATCGCCCTCCGCCTGCAAGGTCACGCGGATCGTGTCCTCCGCGCCCGGCTCCCGCTCGGCGAGGTGGAGGACGGGGCAGCGCCAGCCGGTGCCCGCGACGATGGCCGCGGCGGTCATCTCCGCCATCTGGCGGCGTGCTTCCTCGGTGGGGCGGTCATGCGCGTCGAGCGCGAACATGTAGGCGGGCGCGGAATGGATCAGCCGGTGGCCGCCATGGTTCCACGACAGCTCCCACTGGCCCTCCAGCGCGGCGGCGGGCGCGGCATCGGGCAGCCCGTTCTCGAACCGCGCGACGAAGAGCGGGCGGTCGAACCCTTCGGCGGCGAGCGCCGCCTCGACGGAAGCCATCGTGGCGAGCATCCCGTCGCGGTAGGCGGCCGCGTCCGCCGAAAGGTCCTCGAGCGCGTAGTCGAGGCAGACCGCCG
>NZ_JBQLZP010000271.1:0-10732 GCF_052168335.1 Roseicyclus sp.
AGCGTCGCGTAGGAGACCGGCGCCTCGCCCGCCATTTCGGCCAGCGGTCCCGTCGTCGTCAGCGCCGAGACGGCGAGGATCAGCGCCTCCTCGAAGCCCGGGCCCGTCGCCGCCAGCGCCAGCTGGACCGCGGCGAGCGACAGGATGAAGAGCATGAAGAAGATCCAGGCGATATAGGCCCCCTCGCGGCGGATGCGGCGCCCGAGGCGGCCCGCGCCCGCGACCGAGTTGGGATAGATCAGCTTGCCCATCTCGCGCGCGCCGTGCTTGTAGAGCGCGTAGACCCGGAGGAGCTTGAGCCCCCCCGCCGTCGTGGCGACGCCCCCGCCCATCAGCACCAGCCCGACGAGGAGGAGGCCCGGCGTCTCGAGCCCGGACCATTGCCGCGCCTCCACCCAGCTTTCCGAGACGAAGCCCGTCGTGGTGATGAAGGAGAGGACCGTGAAGGCGCCGCCCCAGAGCGCCGCGACCGCGTTGCCGATGTCGGCGACCGTGTCCACCTCGAGCGCGCCGAGCCAGTGCCGCGCGAAGAGGAGCGTCGGCAGGACCACCACCGCGAAGGCCGCGAGCCGGACCTCGCGGTCGGCCGCCACCCGTTCGAACCAGGTGCGGTCGAAGCGGTCCGAGAAGGTCCGCCGCGACAGCGCGAAGACCAGGAAGACGAGGATCATCGCCTCGCCCGCGATGCCCGCCGGCCGCCCCTCGAGCCCGTCGACCGGCGTGATGCCCGAGGTGGCGAGCGTGGACATGGCGTGGATGACGGCGACGAGCGGCGCCTCCCCCGCCGTCACGAGGAGCAGGGCGAGCGTCACCGTCAGCACGAGATAGATCGGCGCGAGCTGCGCCGCGCTGGCGCGCAGCCGTTCGGCCGGGCCGATGGCGCCGGTCTGCGAGGCGTTGGACGGCAGCCCGCCCGCGACCCGCGCCTCCGCCGTGACCTCCGCCCCGCCGAGCCCGAGCGGGTTCAGCACCGCCATGGCGCTGACCCAGATGAGGAGCCCGCCGAGCCAGCCCACCGTCGCCCGCCAGAGATGCACCGCGGGCGCGAGCCGCTCGGGCTCGAGGATCACCGCACCCGTCGTCGTCAGGGCCGAGACCATGTCGAGATAGACGTTGATGAAGCGCGTGTTGCCCACCGCCTCCTCCATCGGCACGGCGAGGACGACCGGCAGGAGGAGGTAGGACAGGACCAGCGTGACGAGCTGGCGCCGCTCGCTCGGGGGCGTGCGGTTGCCCTGCGTCGCGATGCCGATGAGGGTGGCCGCCACCATCGTCAGGAGGCTGCCGTAGAAGAAGGCGCGCGACGTCGCGTAATCGCCCGAGGCCACCGCCACACCGGAGGGCAGCAGCATCGCGCCAGCCGAGAGCCAGAGCAGAACCACGAAGAGCGGCAGGTTGCGGAACCAGTCCACCATCGCTCAGAAGAAGTCGATGGAGACCTGGAGGAGCATCTCCACCGCGGGAACGTCGGCCGCGAGGGCGAAGATCACGATGGAATCGCCCTCCTCGATCCGGGTCGAGCCGGTGGGCCTCAGCACCTTGCCTCCCTTCTGCACGGCGGCGAGGATCGCGCCCTCGGGAAAGTCGATCTCGCGCACGGCCTTGCCCGCGATGGACGAGGTCGAAAGCACCTGCGCCTCGATCACCTCGGCCTCGGCGTCGCCGATGGAATAGACGCCGCGCACCCGCCCGTGCCGGATATGGCGCAGGATCGAGGAGACGGTCGTGGCGCGCGGATTGATGTAGGCGTCGATCGAGAGGGGCTCCATCAGCGGCACCAGCGTCGGATCGTTCACGAGCGCGATGGCCATGCGCGCGCCCGCCGACTTCGCCCGCACCGAGGCCAGGAGGTTCGTCTTGTCGTCGTCCGTGACGCAGAGGACGGCGTCGCTGCGCTCGACCCCCGCCTCCTTCAGAAGCTCCATGTTGAGCCCGTCGCCGTGGAGCACGATGGTCCGCTCCAGCGCGTCGGCGGCGATCTCGGCCCGGTCGCGGCGGGCCTCGATCACGCGGCTGCGGACGCGCTGCTGGCGCCGCTCGAGCGTGCGGGCGACCGTCAGGCCGACATTGCCGCCGCCGATGACGATGACGCGCTCGGGCGGCTTCGCGGTCTTGCCGAAGATCTCGAGCGTGCGCTCGGCGTCCTGGGCGTGGGTGAAGACGTAGATCTGGTCGCCCTCGAAGAGCTGGTCGCCCGGCTCGGGCACGAAGAGCGTCCCGTCGCGCCGGACGCCCACCACGATGGCCCGCAGCGTCGAGAACAGCTCCGACAGCTGCTTGAGCGGCGTATTCAGCACCGGGCACTCGGAAGAGAGCGCGATCCCCAGCATCTGCGCGTCGCCGGAGAGGAAATTCTCGGTGTCGAAGGTCGAGGGCGAGCCGATGCGCCGGAGCGCCGCCTCCGCCACCTCGCGCTCGGGCGAGATCACCACGTCGATGGGCAGGTGGTCGCGGCGGTAGAGGTCGGAATAGATCGCGTCGAGGTAGGACTGGCTCCGCAGGCGCGCGATCTTGCGCGGGACGGAGAAGACGGAATGGGCGACCTGGCAGGTCACCATGTTCACCTCGTCCGAGAAGGTCGCCGCGATGATCATGTCGGCGTCCCGCGCGCCCGCGGTGTCGAGCACGTCGGGATGGCTCGCGAAACCCGTGATCCCGCGCACGTCCAGCGTATCGGTCGCGCGGCGCACGAGCGCGGGATTGTTGTCCACCAGCGTGACGTCGTTGTTCTCGCCGGACAGGTGCCGCGCGATCTGCCAGCCGACCTGGCCCGCACCGCAGATGATGACCTTCATGTGCCCTTCACCGTCCGGGTGTCCCTGGGACCAGATGGATGGCAGAGCGGGACGGTGGCGTCAATCAAGCGCCTCAGTCCTCCATCTGCGCCATCCGCGCGCCGGTCTTGCCCGAGGTCACGACGCCGAGCGACTTGAGCTTGCGGTGCAGCGCCGAGCGCTCCATGCCCACGAAGCTGGCCGTGCGGCTGATGTTGCCGCCGAAGCGGTTGATCTGCGCCAGGAGATACTGCCGCTCGAAGAGCTCGCGCGCCTCGCGCAGCGGCAGCGTGGTGAGCGACGCCGACAGCGCCAGCCCTTCGCCGTCGCCCTGGCGGCTCTCGGCGGGGCTCGGCACGTCCTTGGCCTCGATGGGGCCCGTGCCCTCGCCCAGGATCAGCACGCGCTCGATCACGTTGCGGAGCTGCCGGACGTTGCCGGGCCAGCTCATCGTCTGGAGGAGCGCCACGGCATCCTCGCCGAGTTCGCGCAGCGGCAGGCCCTGGTCGCGGTTGAAGGTCGCGATGAAGTGGCGGGCGAGCTCGGGGATGTCGTCGCGCCGGTCCTCGAGCGTGGGGACGTCGATCGGCACCACGTTCAGCCGGTGATACAGTTCCTCGCGGAACCGTCCGGCCGCGATCTCGGACTGGAGGTCGCGCGTCGTCGACGAGATCACGCGGAGATCGACGCGGACCTTCGCAGTGCCGCCGACACGGGTGAAGGACTGGTCCACCAGCACGCGCAGGATCTTCGACTGCGTGCCGAGCGGCATGTCGGCGACCTCGTCGAAGTAGATGACGCCGCCATGCGCCTGTTCGAGGAGGCCCTGCTCCACCCCGCGCTCGGGGCTCTCGCGGCCGAAGAGCACCTCCTCCATGTGGTCGGGCTGGATCGCGGCGGAGGAGACCGTGACGAAGGGCGCACCCGAGCGGTTGGAATGGGCGTGAATCCAGCGCGCCGCCACCTCCTTGCCCGAGCCCGGCCCGCCCCGCAGCATCACCCGGCCGTTCGACTTCGTCACCTTCTCGAGCTGCGAACGGAGCGTGCGGATCGCGGCGGAGGAGCCGACCATGTCGGTGGCGCGCACCTCCTGCCGGCGGAGCGAGGCGTTCTCGCGGCGCAGGCGCGAGGTCTCCATCGCGCGGCGGATCACCACGAGGAGCTGGTCGATGTTGAAGGGCTTCTCGATGAAGTCGTAGGCGCCCTGCTTGATCGCGGCGACCGCGATCTCGATGTTGCCGTGGCCCGAGATGATGACGACCGGCACGTCGGGGTTGTCCTGGCGCACGTGCTTGAGGATGTCGATCCCGTCCATGCTGCTGTCTTTCAGCCAGATGTCGAGGACCATCAGCCCCGGCGCGGCCTTGTTCAGCTCGGCCATGCACTCGTCCGAGGTGCCCGCGCGCCGCGTGGTGTAGCCCTCGTCCTCGAGGATGTCGCAGATCAGCTCGCGGATATCGCGCTCGTCGTCGACCACAAGAATGTCGGTCATCTATCCCTCCCCGCCATTGGCCCGGACCTGGTCCCTGAGCCGCGGCAATGTCATCCGCGCCATCGCTCCGCGATGCGCGCCTTGCGAAAACTCCTCGGCGTCGATCAGTTCGAGCGTGCCGCCATGCTCCTCGACGATCTTCTTGACGATGGGCAGGCCCAGCCCCGTGCCCTTCTCGCGCGTGGTCACGTAGGGCTCGAAGAGCTTGGCGCGGTCGGGCGGCAGGCCGATGCCGTTGTCGGCGATCTCGATCACGAAGGTCTCGGGCGTCGTCTCCATCCGCACGCGGAGCTCGGGGCGGAAGCCCTCGGGCGCGCCCTTCTCCACCAGGCTCTCGATGGCCTCGCCGCCGTTCTTCATCAGGTTCGTGAGCGCCTGCCCGATCATCGTGGCGTCGAGCTCGGCCATCACCGGGGCGTCGGGCAGCGACACCGCGAAGACGGTGCCGGGCTGGCCCGCGCGCTGGAGCGTCACCGCCTCGCGCAGGAGCTGCACGGCGTCTTCCACCCGCGTCTCGGGCTCGGGCATGCGGGCGAACTTGGAGAACTCGTCGACGATGCGGCGCAGGTCGTTGGTCTGCCGCACCACCACCTCGGTCATCTGCTCGAGCTGGGCTGCGTCCTCCTCCGAGAGGTGGCGGGCGAACTTGCGCCTGATGCGTTCGGCCGAGAGCTGGATGGGCGTCAGCGGGTTCTTGATCTCGTGCGCGATGCGGCGGGCCACGTCGCCCCAGGCGGCCATGCGTTGCGCCGAGACGAGGTCCGTCACGTCGTCGAAGGCGACCACGTAGCCCTCGAGCGCGCCGTCGGTGTTGCGCCGCGTGGCCATGCGGACCAAGAGGCTCTCCTGCTTGCCGCGGCGGGTCAGCTTGATCTCCTCCTGCACGCTTTCGCTGAAGCTGCCGGTGAGACGCTCGAAGAGCGCCGCGAACTCGGGCACCGCGGCCTGGAGCGAGAGGCCGGAATCGCGCTGGTCGATCAGGCCGAGAAGCTTGATCGCCGAACGGTTCATGAAGTCGATCCGCCCCTCGGCGTTCAGGCCGATCACGCCCGCCGTCACGCTCGTCAGCACGGAATCGAACAGCCGCCGGCGCGCCTCGGTCGCTGCGTTCTGCTCGATCAGCGCATCGCGCTGGCCCTTGAGCTGCCGCGTCATCTGGTTGAAGAGCTGGCCGAGCATCGCGATCTCGTCGTCGGTCTGCTCCTCCTGCACGCGCACGTCGAGGTCGCCCTGGCCGACACGCTGCGCGGCGCTGGCCAGCCGCCCAACCGGCCGCGACAGCCGCTCGGCGAACCAGAGGCCCAGCCAGATCGCGGCCAGCACCATGATGATCGCGAAGCCGAGGTAGAGCAGCCCGAACTCGAACAGCACCCGCCCCCGATCGAGCTCGAGCTGGCGGTAGAGGCGCACGGTCTGCTGCGTCTCGTCGAGGAGGGCGATGATCTCGCCGTCCACGTCGCGCGAGACGTAGAGGTAGCGGTCGGGAAACGCGTCGAGGCGCAGGAGCGCCCGGAATTCGTTCTGGGCGCGGTCCTCGATCAGGACGAGGTCGCCCCGCTCGGCCTCGGCCAGTTGCGCGTCGGTCGGACGCTCGAAGTCGAAGAGGTAGCTGCGTTCGCCCCGCGCCCGGATCTCGCCGCCGCCGTCGATCACGAAGGCCTCGCGCAGGCCCCGCTGGATGCCGCCCTGCCCCTGGCTGAGAAGCTGGCGCAGCTCGCCATCCGTCAGGAACGGCGCCGCGCGGCGGTTGAGGTTCAGGAAGGCCGCCAGCGCGCGCGCATCCTGCGAGAGGTCGTCGCGGTGTTCCTGCTGGTAGGCCTGCGCCGCGTCCAGCGAATTGCCGAGCGCGGTCGAGACCCGGTCCGAGAACCAGCCTTCGAGGCCCATGTTCACCGTGATCGTGGCGAAGACCGCGACGAGGATCGTGGGCACCAGCGCCACGACGGTGAAGACCCCGGTGAGGCGCAGGTGCAGTCGCGATCCGGCCGACCGCGCGCGCCGCGAGGCGAGAATGCGCGCCACCTCCCGCAGCACAAGCGCCGCCACCACGAGGATGTAGACGAGGTCGGCGAGGAGCACGAGCCGGAGCGCGGGCGTGACGGCGGATTCGGCGAGCGGACCGAGGACGAGAAAGGTCGCGACCGCCAGAACCGGCCCCAGGATCACCAGCCCGAGCGTCCCGGCCGAGCGCCAGCGGCGCTCCTTCCGCATCAGCGCGAGGCGCTCGATGAGCGAGGGAGCCGCCCTGTCCGCCGACCGGTCAACCACGATGCATCACTGCTCCAGCACAGGCGGCGGAGGCTCCGCCAAGGACCTTTCGTGGCCGTGCCTATTCTGCCACGAACCTGTGGCCCTCTTACATCAACTTGCGGCGCCGAGTCACGCGAATATCCAGATCGGTAATCTTTTTTCTCAAGGTATTGCGGTTTATCCCCAGAAGCTCGGCACATTTTGCCTGGTTGCCGCCGGTCGCCTCGAGGGCGATTTCGATCAGCGGACCCTCCACTTCGCGGAGAATCCGGGTGTAGAGGCCGGGCGGCGGCAACACGCCGCCGTGCAGGTCGAAGTAGCGGCGCAGGTGCTTGGCGACGGAGGCCGAGAGCTTGTCGCCCTGCCCGCCCCCCATCAGCGGCTCGATCGCGGGCTGCGAGCCGAGCACCGCCTCGACCTCGGCGCGGGTGATCTCCTCGGCGGGGCTGGTGACGGTGAGGCGGCGGATCGTGTTCTCGAGCTGGCGCACGTTGCCGGGCCAGGAATAGGCGCGCACGAGGTCCATCGCTTCGGAGGAAAACCGCCGGAGGCTCGCCCCGTCGCGCTCGGCCCGCGCGAGGAAGTGGTTGGCGAGCAGCGGGATGTCGTCCACCCGCTCGCGCAGCGATGGCACCGAGATCGCGACGCCGCCGAGCCGGTAGAACAGGTCCTGGCGGAACTCGCCCGCCTCCATCCGCTCCATCAGGTCCTTCTGGCTGGTGGCCATGACGCGCGGCGCGCTGTCGCCCATGGCGTCGAGCATCCGCACGATCTTGGCCTGCGCGGCCTCGCCGAGATCGCCCACCTCGTCGAAGAGGATCGAGCCGCCGCGGGCCCGCGCCATCACCGTCGAGGGCCCGTCCATCCCCTCGAGGTCGGCGGGCGCGGCCACGACGAAGGGCAGCGTTCGGCGGTCCGAGAAGTCGTGGATCGCGCGGGCGATCAGGCTCTTGCCGGTGCCGCTCTCGCCGGTGATGAGCACGGGGAGGTCGGTGTTCATCACCCGCGCCACCAGCCGGTAGAGCGCCTGCATCGACGGCGTCCGGCCCACGAGCGGCAGATCCTCCTGCGCCGAGGGCACGATCTCGGAGACGGGTTTGGAGGGCGCGGGCGAGCGGCGCTTCTGGTCGAGCGCGCGGGCCGCGCGCTTCATCAGGTCGGGCAGGTCGAAGGGCTTGGGCAGGTAGTCGTAGGCGTCGGCCTCGGTCGCCTGGATCGCCGTCATGATCGTGTTCTGCGCCGAGATGATGATGACCGGCAGGCCGGGCCGCTTCTCGGAGATCTTCGGCAGCGTCTCGAGCCCGTTGCCGTCGGGCATGATGACGTCGGAGATCACGAGGTCGCCCTTGCCCTCCTCGACCCAGCGCATGAGCGTCATCAGGCTCGATGTCGCGTGCACCTTGCAGCCCGCGCGCGTCAGCGCCTGGGTCAGGACCGTGCGGATCGTGCGGTCGTCGTCGGCGACGAGAACGGTGCCGTCCATGTCAGTATGCTCCGGGACTTGATGCGCTCACGGCGTGGCCTCGCGCGGCGCGATGGGAAGGGAGATGCGAAAGACGGTGCGACCGGGCACGGAATCGACCGCGATCCAGCCCTCGTGGTCGGCGATGATCTTGGAGATCAGCGCGAGGCCGAGGCCGGTGCCGTTCTCCCGCCCCGAGACGAAGGGCTCGAAGATGTCGCCGGCGATTTCGGGCGGGATGCCGGGGCCGTCGTCGATCACCTCGACCTGGAGGGGCACCGCGCCCTGCGTCCCGTCGCGACGGCGGACCTTGAGCGAAAGCTCGTAGAAGGTGCGCAGACGGATCGTGCCGCCCGCGCGGCCCGCCTCGGCGGCGTTCTTCAGGAGGTTCAGGAACACCTGGCTCAGCTGGTCGGGATCGCCCCAGGCGGGTGGCAGCGAGGGGTCGTAGTCGTCCTCGATCTCCATGTGCGCGGCGAAGCCCATCGCGGCGAGCTTGCGCGTGCGGTCGAGCACGTCGTGGATGTTGACCGCGCGCCGCTCGGGCGGGCGGACGTTGCCGAACTCCTCGACCTGCTCCAGCAGCTTCAGGATGCGCCGCGTCTCGGCCACGATGAGGTCGGTCAGCTCGCGCTCCTCGCCGCTCGCGCTCATCGAGATGAGCTGCGCCGCCCCGGTGATGCCCGCGAGCGGGTTCTTGATCTCGTGGGCCAGCATCTCGGCCATGCCGATCGCCGATTTCGCCGCCGATTTCGAGGACATGGCGCGGTCGAGGCGGCCCGCGAGTTCCCGGTTCTCGAGCAGGACGAGCACGTGGTCGGGCTTGTCGGCCAGCGGCGCGATCTGCACGTCGCAGGAGACGGGCTTGCGGCTGCCGGTGCCCACGTCGACCGAATTGACGAAGAGCGCCGAGTGCCCCTCGCGGATGCGCGAGAAGGCGTCCTCGAGCGGCGCGTCCACGAAGATCTTGTCCCAGACCGGATGGCCCTCGAGCGAGCGGCGCGAGGCGTTGAGGAAGGTCTCGGCGGCCGGGTTCACGTCGCGGATACGGTCCTCGGCGTCGACGATCAGCGCCGGGACGGGCAGCGAGGCCCAGAGCGAATTCGTGACCGCGCTCATGCGGCGGCCGCCCCAGGGCTCAGGTCGAGCGCGTCGCCGAGAAGCCGCAGCACCGCGCGCGGATCGCCCTCGGTCAGGAGGCGGCGGCGCAGCGCGGCGGGCGTGCCCGCCTCGTCCATGTACCAGCCGAGATGCTTGCGCGCGACCCGCAGGCCCAGCTCCGCCCCGTAGAAGGACAGCATGTCCTCGTAGTGGCCCGCCACCAGTGCCGCGAGGGCGGCCCCGCGCGGCACCTCCGGGCGCGGGCTGCCGTGGAGCGCCGCGCCGATCTCGGCCAGCGCCCAGGGTCTGCCTTGCGCCCCGCGTCCCACCATCACGCCATCCGCGCCGGAGAGGGCGCGGGCGCGCGCCGCGTCCTTCGCGTCACGGATGTCGCCGTTGGCGATGACCGGGATCGAGACGGCCTCCTTCACCGCCCGGATCGCGGCCCAGTCGGCGCGTCCCTTGTAGAACTGGCAGCGGGTGCGCCCGTGGATCGTCACCATGGCGATCCCCGCCCCCTCGGCCCGGCGTGCGAGCTCGGGCGCGTTCATCAGGTCGTCGTCCCAGCCGAGCCGCGTCTTCAGCGTCACCGGCACGTCGACCGCGCCCACCACGGCCTCGATCAGCGACAGCGCGTGGTCGAGGTCGCGCATCAGCGCCGAGCCCGAGAGGCCGCCCACGACCTTCTTGGCCGGGCAGCCCATGTTGATGTCGATGATCCGCGCGCCCTGCCCCGCGACGATGCGCGCGGCCTCGGCCATCCAGCAGGGCTCGCGTCCCGCAAGCTGCACCGCCGTCGCCGCCTCGCCGAGGCCGAGCTCGGCCCGCGCGCGGACGGAGGGCTTCTCCTCCACCATCTCGCGGCTGGCCACCATCTCCGAGACCACGAGGCCCGCGCCGAAGGACGCGACCAGCCGCCGGAACGGCAGGTCGGTGATCCCGGCCATGGGCGCGAGAAGGACCGGAGGGGCGAGGCCCGTATCTGCCAGCGAAACGGCCAATTGCTCAAACCTTGTGCACGACGCCCCTTCGATAGAGCGGGCAGATTCGGAGTTCAAAGAAAAGCCTTTTGTCACAGCGACTGCGCCGGGGCGCAGCCGCGCTTTTGACCATATCGCACATTTTTTGGGCAGTTGCAGCGCCGCATTGTGCCGCGTCCGCTTTGGTCCTAAACCGCGCCACATGTCCTCCGCGCCCCAGACCGACACGCCCCCGACCGCCGCCGCGATCATCGTCGCGGCCGGGCGGGGCGTCCGCGCGGGCGGCGGATTGCCCAAGCAATACAGGGGCCTGGCGGGTCGGAGCGTGCTGGCGCGCACGGTCGCGGCCTTCGACGCGCATCCCGCCGTCGGCGAGATCGTCGTTGTGCGGAACGCCGACGACGCCGCACTCTATGCCACCGCCGGAATCGCCGCGGAGACGCCCCTCTGCGATGTCGTGGGCGGCGCCACGCGGGACGCCTCGGTGCGCGCGGGGCTCGCGGCCGTGTCGGGCGCCCTGCCCTTCGTCCTGATCCACGACGCCGCGCGCCCGCTGGTGTCCCGCAGCGTGATCGACGGCGTGCTCGCCGCGCTGGCGACCCACGAGGGCGCCGCCCCGGCGCTGCCCGTCACCGACGCGCTCTGGCGGGGCGACGGCACCGTGACCGGCACC
>NZ_JBQLZP010000272.1:0-1227 GCF_052168335.1 Roseicyclus sp.
CGATCAGGATGGGCGTGATGATGCCCTCCTCGGCGGCCTTCACCGCGCCGCCGAGCGACCTGTCCTCCTCCGGCGCGACGATTGCGGTGACGAGCGGCGGCAGCGGCCGCGCCCGCTCGAGGAGCGTCTCGAAATGCCGGTGCCGCTCCACGATGAGGCCGGGCACGGCGATATCGGTCCAGACGCGCCGCTCCGCGGGGGCGGCCACGCGGGCCTCGCCATCGACGATGAGCGCCCCGTCCGACTTGCGCCGCACATCGGTGGCGAGCGTCACCGTGCCGTCCGGATGGATGGTCTCGACCGTCACCGTGGTCAGGAGTTCGTCGCCCGCATGGGCGCGGCCGTGGAAGGTCAGCGTCTGCGAATGGTAGAGCGCGCCCGGCCCCGGCAGCTTCATCCCGATCACCGCCGACACGAGCGAGGCCAGGAACATGCCCGGCGCCACCGCGTCGGGCCGTCCGTCGTGGTCCGCGTCCTCCTGCGTCAGGTGCATCGGGTTGTGATTGCCGGAGACGTTCGCGAAGACGTAGAGGTCGTCGGTGGTCAGGAGCCGGCTCAGTTCGGCCCTGTCGCCGACGCGGATGTCCGCCAGCGGGCGGTTTTCGAACCTCATCGTGCCTGCTCCCGCAAATCGGATTTCCCGGACCCGGCGCGCCGCCTCGCGGCCCCGTTCTTCGGGGGCGGCGCCCACGCATCGCCCGAGGGGCCTGCGCCGTTCGCCGGCCTGGCGGGGGTCAGCGGGTCCACCGTCACCGGCGCGTCGCGGCGCGGAACCCCGAGCACCTCGCAAAACCGGTGCAGGAGCGCCAGCGTCCCCTCCGCCATCTCGTCCGGATCGCCCGGCACGAAGTAGGCGACGCGGATCGCGAGTTCGCGCTCCTCCGGCGTCGCCAGCAGCATCGGCAGGGTCTCGATCGCGCGTTCGGGCTCGTAGGTGGCGATCAGCGTCTGTTCCGAGATCACCCGGGCGCGCCCGTCCGGGCCGAGGCTGGCGAAGGGCTCATCCTCGGTCAGCACCCGGTTCGCCCGTTCCAGCCGGTCGCGGCGCACGCCCCTGCGGTTCTCGGCCATCAGCACCAGCATCCGGATGACCGCTTCGGCGAAGCCGCCCGTCCCGATCGCGGCCAGCGCCGCCTGCACCTGCGGCAGCGCCCGCAATTCGGTCTTGTCCTTGAGCGTGCGGTGCAGATCGTGCCGCTTGCCGAAGGCCCGCGCCCAGGGGGTGCC
>NZ_JBQLZP010000273.1:0-2470 GCF_052168335.1 Roseicyclus sp.
CGCGCATGGTGCGCGCCGCCTGGTCGAGCTGTTCGGCCACGCGGTCGGTCGCCGCGCGCGCGAAGCTGTCCTCGCCGAAGGCCTCGCCCGCCTCGCGCATCTGCCCGGCGGTGTCGTGCGCCGTCCCGGCGGCCGTCTCGCGGGCGCGGCGCGCCTCGTCTCCGGCGCGGTCGCGGGCGGTGTCGAGCATGGACTTGTCGGAGGTCCCGCCCTTGCCCCCGTCATCGGGGCGGTCGGGCGTGGGCGCGACGGTGCGGCGCTCGGGCGGTGCGCCCTGCTCGCGCTTCGTGTCTGCCTGGCCTGCGGTCTTGTGGTCGGTGTCTGCCATTCCTCTGGCCTCCTCTGCGCCGGGTCCGGGGGCGTTTCCCGCTGCCGGCATCCTGGTTCCTGCGTCCCCTCGGGCTCGCCTCGGGGCCGCGTCGTCCTGCAAACGGGCCAGAGGCGCGTTGGTTCCGTCCCGGGGCTGCGTCTTGCGGGGTGTCTTCGGGGGTCGGTCAGGCGCCCCGCAGCGCCTCGAGCTGCGAGCGCAGGATATCGCGCTGCCGGCCGAGCATGCCGAGCACGTCGTCCTTGCCGCGCGACGCCTCGATCGCGTCGTCGTAGGCTTCGACCAGCCGCGCCTCGCGGTCGATCAGATGCGCCATGTCGAAGCCGCCGAGCCGCTCGGGGGCGCCCTCGGCGGAGCGGACGGCGGTGCGCACCGCGCCCATGGTGGCATTGTCCTCGGGCCGGCCGCCCATGGCTTCGATCAGGGTGAGCAGGTCGGCCGCGTGGCGCATGTGGACCGCGCGGAGCCGGTCGGCGATGCCGCCGATCCCGTCTTCCCTGCCCGCCGATCCTTCTTCGTAGGCGCGTATCGTGTCGGCGAGCTCGCCCTCGAGCTGCGACAGGGCGGCGGTGGTGTCGTGGGTGTCGACCGGCATTATTCGTCCTTTCCGTGTCCTCTCGGGCGGTCTCCGGCGACCAACCTGCGCGCCGCGCGGCGGGTTCCGGTCGGTTGTGACAGGGGTGGGAAACGGGGCTTGGAAACGGGCCGGAGAAGGGGGCGGAAATCTTTTTCGGGCGCGTGGAACCGGGCGAGGGTCGGCAAGTTCTTCCCATGTCGATGCAGCTTGTCCCTCGGCATCGGCACGCGGTCGGCCGCACGCACTGGCGGCCGGTCGCGAGACGTTACTCCCCCTGTGGCCGAGAGCTTCGCGCTCTCGGCCATTTTCTTGTCTGGCCCCGTGGCCGGGAGCTTCGCGCTCCCGGCCATTTTCTTGTCTGGCCCCGTGGCCGGGAGCTTCGCGCTCTCGGCCGCCTTCTCGCGCGAAAGGGCGCGGGCCGCCGAAGCCGCGTTTGGGGGGTCAGGCGGGCGGGTGGTCCGGGCTTCTGCCGGGGAACACGAGTTCGAGCCGGTATTCCCCGGCGTCCTTCTCGACGGAGAGCGTGCCCGCGAGCTGCCCCGCGAAGGCCTCGATCAGGCGGGAGCCGAGGCTCGCGTCCGCGCCCTCGCCCGGCGCCCGGGCGGGGTCGCGGGTGTTGCAGACCGCGAGCCTGACCTCGCCGCCTTCCGTGCGCTCGAGGTCCACGGCGATGCGGGACTGCGCGCCGGGCGCCGCGCCGAGGTGGCGCGCGGCATTCGTCACCGCCTCCGTCGCGAGGAGCGAGAGCGGCACGGTCCGGTCGGGGTCGAGATCGACCGGGGCGAGCGATACGCGGACGTCCACCCGGTGCCTGCGGGGCAGGGCGGCGTCGAGCACGTCCCGGACGATCTCGGCGAGAAGGAGGTCCGCGCGCACACAGTCCACCCGGTCTCCGGAATAGAGCGCCTTGTGGATCCTGGAGAGCGTCATGACGCGGTCCTGCACCCGGCCGAGGACGCCCCGCGCCTCGGGCGTGGCGACGCCCCGGATCTGCATGTTCAGGATCGAGGCGATGAGCTGGAGGTTGTTCTTCACCCGGTGATGGACCTCGCGCAGGAGCAGGCGCTGCTCGGCGACGTTCTCCTCCAGCCGCTCGCGGTCGGCGGCGATGCGCTCCATCATCTCGTTGAAACGGGCGGAGAGCAGGCGGAACTCGTGCGGCGCGTCCGGGCGCACCTCGAGGTGCGTCTCCCGCGCGCCGGAGCGGTAGCGGCGCATCCGGTCCGAGAGCGCGCGGAGGTTGCGCAAGACGAGGCTGTCGACGGCGAGATAGGCGACGACGAGGCTCGCCGCCCACATCAGGAACGGGAAGGCCGGCGCGACGCTGCCGCCGAGAAAGCCGATCGCGCGCGGGGGCGTGTCGCCGTTCCAGAGGCCGACGACGTAGATCCAGTCGTCGATGAGGGGCACGATGGCGGCGGGGTGGGTCCGGCCCTGTCCGTCGTCGCCCGCGACCAGCCGGCCCTCGGCGGGGATGTCGAGCAGTTCGGGCCGGAGCATGACGGACTGGAACGGACCCGACTCGGCCAGTCCGGTGCTCGCGGCGAGGATGTCGCCGTCCTGCG
>NZ_JBQLZP010000274.1:0-8046 GCF_052168335.1 Roseicyclus sp.
GGCCCGCCGCCAGCGCCAGCGCCGCCGCGATGGCGCCGAGCGGCGGCGCCGCCGCCAGCGCCAGCGGCACGTTCGCCCTGCGCTCAAGCCGCATCGTCCGCCTCCTCCCAGACGCCCGCCATCATCAGGCCGAGGCGGCGGGGGTCCGCCTCCTCCGCCGGGACGGGGCGCGACAGCCGACCGCCCACGATGGCCTGCAAACGGTCGGCGAGGCCCACGGCCTCCTCCAGCTCCTCCGAGATGAGGATGACCGCCGCCCCCGCCGCGCGCGCCGCCAGAAGCTCGGCATGGACCGCCGCGATGGCCCCCTCGTCGAGGCCGCGCGTCGGCTGGTTGGCGAGGATCACCTTGGGCGCGGCCGCCAGCACCCGGCCGAGGATCAGCTTCTGCATGTTGCCCCCGGACAGCAGGCGGATGCGCGTCTCGGGCCCCGCCCCGCGCACGTCGAAGCGCTCGATCAGCGTCGCGGCATGGGCCCTCCCCTCCGCCCGCCGCACGAAGCCCCGGCGCGAGAACTCGGGCGAGGACAGCCGCTCGAGCACCGCGTTCTCCCAGACCGAGAGCTCGCCCACCACGCCCTCGGCGTGCCGGTCCTCGGGGATGCGCCCGATCCCCTCCGCGATGAAGGCGCGGGGGCCGAGCCCGCCGATCTCGCGCCCCTCCAGCGTCAGCGCGCCGGCCTTCGGCGCGGCCAGCCCGGAGAGCAGTGCGCCGAGCGCCGCCTGCCCGTTCCCCGAAACACCGACGATGCCCAGGATCTCGCCCCGGTTGACGTGGAAGGACACGCCGTCGAGCGCGGTCTTGCCCTCGATCTCCACCGTCACGCCTTCGGCCCGCAGCATCGGGCCGCCGACGCCATGCGCCTCGCGCTTCGGCCGGGTCACGCGGCGGCCGACCATCAGCTCGGCCAGCTCGTCGGGCGAGGTCTCGGCCGTCCGCCGCTCGGCCACGAGGCGCCCGCCGCGCAGCACCGCGACCCGGTCCGAGGCCGCCATGACCTCGTTGAGCTTGTGGCTGATGAAGATGATCGACAGGCCCTGCCCGGTCATCCCCCTGAGCGTCTCGAAGAGGCGCTGCGCCTCCGGCCGGGCCAGCACCGCCGTCGGCTCGTCGAGGATCAGGATGCGCGCGTCGCGGTAGAGCGCCTTCAGGATCTCGACGCGCTGCCGCTCGCCCACCGACAGGCGCGCGACCCTCGCCTCGGGCACGACCGGCAGGCCGAACCGCTCGGACAGCGCCATGAGCCGCGCGCGCGCCTCCTCCCGCCGTGAGCGGAGGCGCAGCATCGGCTCGGAGCCCAGCATCACGTTCTCGAGCACGGTCAGGTTCCCCGCCAGCGTGAAATGCTGGTGGACCATGCCGACGCCCGCCTCGATCGCCGCGCGCGGGCGGCCCGGCGGCAACTCCCGCCCGAAGACCTCGACCCGCCCCTCGTCGGCGGCGTAATGGCCGAAGAGGATGTTCATCAGCGTCGTCTTGCCCGCGCCGTTTTCGCCCAGCAGCGCCAGGATCTCCCCCTCCGCGAGGTCGAGCGACACGTCGTCGTTCGCCGTCAACGCCCCGAAGCGCTTGGTGATGCCTTGCAGGCGCAGCACGCTCATGTCGCGAACCCCGCGACCGGGTGGGGATAGGCGATCTCCGGCAGTTCCCCCGCGATCCGCCCCGCCAGCGCCAGAAGCGCGCGGTCGCTCCAGGCCGGGCCGACGAGCTGCACGCCGCGCGGCAGCCCCTCCGCCACGCCCGCAGGGATCGCCAGCGCGGGCAGCCCCGCGAGGTTGGCGAGCGCGGCGTTGGGCGCCATGACCTCCATCCGCTCCAGATGCGTGTCGATGTCGGCGTGATCCGTCGGGAAATGCCCGATGCGTGGCGGCGGGCCGGAGAGGACCGGCATCACCACCGCGTCGCAGCCCCCGAAGAGCGCGCGGCGCGTGGCGTCCGACAGTTCCGCCATCCGGTTCGACAGCGCGAAGACCTCGGTTCCGACCATCGCCCGCCCCCGCGCCCGGTTGGCGGCGGCGAGCGGGCTGATCTCGTCGTCGGGCACGCCCAGCGCGTCGAGCCCGGTGGCGAGCGCGACCGCAAGGATGCGTCCCACCAGCAGATGAACCTCCTGCCCCAGCGCGTCGGGCGCGGGCATGGTGACGAGGACGCAGCCCGCCGCCTCCATCAGCCGCGCGACCCGCTCCGCCGCCGCCGCCTCCTCCGGCCCGCAGTCCTCGGGGATGGCGAGGCCGATCCGGGGCGCCTCCGGCAGCGCCGCCTCGGCCCGCGCGACGCGGGCGACCTCGCAGGCCGCCGCCACGTCCCGCAGCGACCGCGCCAGCACCCCCTCGGAGGCGATCCCCATGAGATGATTGGCGAAGATCGGCCCCGAGGCCTCCGCCCCGCGGGTCGGCTTCATCCCCCAGAGCCCGCAGGCCGCCGCCGGAACCCGGATCGAGCCCGCCGCGTCGGTCGCGTGCGCGATGGCGACGATCCCGCCCGCGACCGCAGCCGCCGCCCCGCCGGAGGAGCCTCCGGGCGTGCGCTCGGGGTCGAAAGGGTTGCGCGCCACGGGCCCGCCCGGCGGCTCCGCCGACAGCGCGAAGCCGAATTCGGGCACGGTGGACAGGCCCACCGGCGCCAGCCCCCCGGCCCGGAAGGCGCGCATCAGCCGCCCCTCCGTCTCGCGGTCGGGGACCGGCAGCCGCACCTTCAGCGCGGCCGAGCCCACACCCTGCCGCAGCCCCGCGGCGGGCGCGCCGAGGTCCTTGGCCAGCATCGGCACGCCACCGAAGGGGCCGCCCGTCGCGGCCCCTTCCTCGACGGCCCGGACGGCCTCCGCCTCGGGCAGCATCTCCACGACGGCGCCGAGCGCGGCGCGCGACCGCACCGCGTCGAACGTCGCGCGCACCACCGCGGCAGGGGACACCTCCCCCGCCGCGATCGCCCGGGCGAGCGCCGTCGCGTCCCGCATGCGCCCCGCGCCTCAGGCCGGCTCGTTCGCGTCGATCGGCACCTCGAAGGCGCCCGACGCGATCTCGGCGCGCCGCGCCTCCATCGCCGGGACCGCCTCGGCCGGCACCATGTCGGCCACGTAGATCAGCTCGTTGCCGCCGTATTCCATGAAGGAATACTCGGTGTAGTCGCGGCCCACCGCGTTGCCCGCCTGGATGTCGGCGACGATGGCCGCGATGGTCGGCCCGTAGTTCCAGATCGCGTTCGCGAAGACCGTCTCGGGGTAGCGCGGCGTGTAGTCGATGAGCGAGCCGATGGCCTTGACGCCGCGGGCCTGCGCGCCGTCCGCCGTGCCGATCCGCTCGCCGAAGAGGATGTCGGCGCCCTGGTCGATCTGGGCGATGGCCATCTCCTGCGCGCGGGCGGGATCGAACCACGCCCCGATGAAGCCGTTGAGGAAACGCGCGTCGGGGTTCACCTCGCTCACGCCCATGCGGAAGGCGTTGATGAGGAGGTTCACCTCCGGGATCGGGTAGCCCCCGACCGAGCCGAAGACGCCCGTTTCCGACATCGCGCCCGCGAGCATCCCCGCGAGATAGGCCGCCTCGTGGTTGCGGGTGCCGAAGACGCCGAAGTTCTCGCCCTCGGGCCCCCCGGACGAGCCCATGAGGAACGCCGTCTCGGGGTAGTCGGCGGCCACCTCGCGCGCCTCGCGCTCGACGGCATAGCTCTCGCCCCAGACGAGCTGCGCGCCGGCCTCGGCATATTCGCGCATGGCGCGCGGATAGTCGGTGGCGGCGACGCCTTCCGAGAATTCGTACTCGATCAGCCCCGAGGCCGCGGCCTCCTGCATGGCCAGGTGGATGCGGCTGTTCCAGGCGTTCTCGACCGGGCTCGCGTGGACGCCCGCGACGCGGATCGCGGTCTGGGCGTTCGTGCGCCGGATGTAGGCGGGCAGCGCCAGCGTGGCGGCGGCCCCCATCATCAGCGAGCGGCGGGTGGTGGTCAGTCTCATGGCAGCGTCCTTTCGGTCAGGTGGATCGGGTGTCGGGTGGCGCGTAATCGGCGGGGTCGAGCGTGTCCGGCCGCCCACGCAGCGACAGGCGCGCCCGGCGCGGCGGCGTCTCGGAGAGGATGCGGCCCTCGCGGATCACGCAGAGCCGCGTCGCGCGCAGGCGGATCGCCTCGATCGGGTCGCGCGCCTGGAGGAGAACCATCGTCGCGGGACCGCCCTCGCGCAGCGTCGGGTCCGGCAGGCCCATCGCCCGCGCGCCGCCCAGCGTCACGCTCTCGAAGGCCCAGGCCATCGCCTCGCGCGAGGTCATGGGGGCGGCATGGATGCCCATGTGGGCGACCTCCAGCATGTCGGCCGAGCCCAGCGGATACCAGGGGTCCATCGTGCAGTCCTGCCCGAAGGCGACGTTGACGCCGGCGGCCCTGAGCTCCGCCACCCGCGTCAGGCCGCGGCGGCGCGGATAGGTGTCCGACCGCCCCTGGAGCGTGATGTTGATCAGCGGGTTCGGCACCACGTTCATCCCCGATTCCGCGATCAGCGGGATGAGCTTGGAGGCATAGTAGTTGTCGTAGGAGTGCATCGCCGTGACATGGCTCGCCACCACGCGCCCCCCGAGGCCGAGGCGCGTCGTCTCGGCGGCCAGCGTCTCGACGTGGCGCGACATCGGGTCGTCGCTCTCGTCGCAGTGGAGGTCCACGGGCAGGCCGCGCTCGGCCGCGATCTCGCAGAGGCGCCGGACGCTGCGGGCGCCCTCCTCCATCGTGCGCTCGAAATGCGGGATGCCGCCCACCACGTCGACGCCCATGTCGAGCGCGCGGATCAGGTTTTCCTCCGCCTTTTCCGCGCGGTAGAGCCCGTCCTGCGGAAAGGCGACGAGCTGGAGGTCGATGTATCCGGCGACCTGCCGCCTGACCTCCAGCAGCGCCTCGACGCCCACCGGCGGGGCCGTGGACACGTCGACGTGGCTGCGGATCGCGAGAAGGCCCTGCGCCACCGCGAGGTCGCAGTAGCGCAGCGCCCGCTCGACCACCGCCTCCACGGTCAGGAGCGGCTTCAGCTCCCCCCAGAGCGCGATCCCCTCGAGCAGCGTGCCCGAGACGTTCAGGCGCGGCAGCCCCAGGCTGAGCGTCGCGTCCATGTGGAAATGCGGATCGACGAAGGGCGGCGCCACGAGGCGCCCCTCCGCCTCGATCACGCGCGCGGCCTCCGCCTCGATCCGGGGGGCGATGCCCGCGATCCTTCCCCCGCTCACCGCGATGTCGAGCGGCCCCCGCCCGTCCGGCAGCCGCGCCCCGCGCAAGAGCAGGTCCAGCATCGTCATCCCCCGTCGTCTTTTGACCACATGGTAAAGACGGCGCGGGCGGACGCAACGCGGACCTGCATCCGGCGCTCCCCTTCGCGGCATTTGCCCGCTTTTTGGGCGGTTCGCCGCCCGCGCACCCCCGCCCGGTGGCGCCACCCGGCTTCGCGCGCCCCCGTCAGGCCCGACTCGGGGCCCCGCGATTTGGCTTTGCCCTCCGCCCCGGCGCCGCCTAAGACGCGGGCGATGACGACGCCCCGCGCCCCGTTTCCGCTGCGGCTGCTGCTCCGGCCGAAGAACTGGCCGCTCCTCCTCGTGGTGGCGGCGGGCCGCGCCGTCGCGTTCCTGCCGCTCGGCGCGATGCCGGCGCTCGGCCGCCCGCTCGCCTGGGCGCTCTGGCGCTGGCCCAAGCTCGCCCGCGTGACGCGCGCCAACCTCGCCGCCTGCCTGCCGCATCTGCCCGAGGCCGAGCGCGAACGCCTCGCGCGCGCCTCGACCGGGCATCTCGCCACGGCGCTCCTCACCGCGCTCAAGGTCTGGTTCTCCTACCGCCCCGGCCACCCCGCCTTCGCCGCCCGCTTCGAGGGGCTCGCGCATTTCGAGGCGGCGCGCGACACCGGGCGGGGCATCATCCTGCTGAATTGCCACTACAATTCGACCGAGCTGAACGGCGCCTTCACCGCCCAGCTTCCGCGCGGCGACCGCACCCTCACCGGCCTCTACCGCGCGCCGAGCGACCCCGCCGCGGATGCCGTCCTGCAATGGGCGCGGACCGGCTTCTCCGACCGTGTCCTGCCCGCCCGCGACGTGCGCACCATCGCGAAGGGGCTGAAGGCGGGCGACGTCACCTGGTTCGCGACCGATCTCGAGTTCGGCGGGCGCGGCTCTGTCTGGGCGGAGTTCTTCGGCATTCCCGCCGCGACCAGCAACTCGCTCGCGCGCCTCGCGGGGATGTCGGGTGCCATCGTCCTGCCGGTGCGCCTGCGCCGCGACGGCGCGGGCCACGTCCTCCAGGTCTTCCCGCCGCTCGCGGGCTTTCCCTCGGGCGACGCGGAGGCGGACGCGACCGCGATGAACCGCGCCATCGAGGCGCTCATCGCCGACGATCCGGCGCCCTACTGGTGGTGCCTCGAGCGGTTCCGCAAGCGCCCGCCGGGCGTGCCGCCGGTCTATCCGCCCGCCCGACCGCCCGTCTGAGCGCGCGCGTAAGGCGCGAGAAGCGCCGGGAAATCCACCCGCGCCCCGACCCGCGCCGCCATGAGGTAGAGCCCGCCGATCTTGCGCTGGAGAAACAGCGTCTCGGCCGGCGGGATGTGCCACAGCTCCCGCTCGCCGCCGATCTCCATGCCGCGCCGGCGCATCCGCTCGGGCAGGTCGCTCGCCGCGAAGTCGAGCGGCCCGGCCAGCGCCTCGAAGCCCATCTCCGCCATGTCGAGCAGCGCCGTCCGGTGCCGCTCGGCCAGCCCCGTCCGCACGAAGTCCAGCTCCTCAAGCGCGGCCAGAACCGCATCGCGGTCGCGCGCGAGCCCGGCATGGAGGAGGCGCATGTGCCCGTCCGCCACCGCCGCCGAGATCCCGCGCGTCGCCCCGAAGTCGAGGAGCACGATCTGCCCCGTCTCCGGCCGCCAGCGGTAATTGGCGAAGTTCGGGTCCGTCTGCATCAGCCGGAACTCGAACAGCTCGCGCAGGCACAGCCCGATCAGCGCCGTCATCGCCGCGTCGCGCATGCCGGGCGGGGCCAGCGCCAGCGTCTCGATGGGCTCCGCCGCCTCGTAGCTCATGGCGAGCGCGCCCGGCGCCGAAAGGTCGGGGCGGTGGACCGGCACGACGAAGCGCGCGTCGCCCGCGAGCAGCGCGTGGAACCGCGCCATGCAGTCCCCCTCCCGCGCGTAATCGGCTTCGTCGTGGAGCTGCCGCCGCGCCTCGGCCATCACCGGCCCGAGGTCGAGCTCCGCCGGCATCAGCCCCGACCAGCGGATCAGCGCCGCCGCGTTGTCGAGGTCGCTGTCGATCGAGGCCCGCACACCGGGATACTGGAGCTTGACGACGACGGGCATCCCGTCGGCGGCCGTCGCGCGATGCACCTGCCCGATCGAGGCGGCGGCCAGCGGCGTCGCGTCGAACCCCTTGAACCGCTTCCGGAAATCCGCGCCGTATGCCGCCTCCAGCACGCGCTTGAGCTGCTTCGGCGGCATCGTGTGCGCCTCGGCGCGCAGGCGTGCGAGGATCTCGGCCAGTTCGGGCGGCAGCATGTCGCCCGTCTCCATCGAGAGGAGCTGGCCGAGCTTCATCGCCGCGCCCCGCATCTCCGACAGGCGCTCGGCGATCCGGCCGACGGCGCCCGGCGTCAGCACCAGCCGGTCGAGCCGCGGCCGCTCTCCCCGCATGAGCGCACGGCCCGCGCCGAGCGCCACGTCGCCCGCGAGCCCGGTCGCGAGCCCGCCCATCCGCCCGAGCCGCGACAGGCGGCTCGCGGGAACCGCGCGGCTGCGGATCGGGGGTCGTCGCTCGGTCATGGTGCCTCCTGCCTCGCGGCGGAGTTTAGGGCGCGGCGTGCCCCCGGCCAGTGCGGCGGGCCACCGCCGCCGCCCGCGACGGACGGGTGACGCTGATGATCGCGCCGCACAGCCGGCCGCTGGGCATGCGCGCGTTTGCCTTCAACACCCGCCGCGACCTGTTCCAGGATATCAGGGTGCGTCAGGCGCTGGGCCTGGCCTTCGACTTCGAATGGGTGAACCGCAACTATCTGCGCGGCGCCTACAAACGCACCGACAGCTTCTTCGTCAATTCCGAG
>NZ_JBQLZP010000275.1:0-9425 GCF_052168335.1 Roseicyclus sp.
GATCACGTAGGGATAGACTTCCCTGCGGTTGGCGCGCAGCCTGCGGCAGAACTCGGGCCCGGTCATCCCCGGCATCATCCAGTCGAGCACGATGAGCCCGATGCGCGGATCGCCCGCGAGCTCCAGCGCTTCCGCCGCGTCGGTCGAGGAGACCGTGTCGTAGCCCCATCGGCCGAGGAGCGCGGCGAGCATCCGGCATTGCGCCGCGCTGTCGTCGACCACCAGCACGGCGGCCCCCGGCCCGGGAACGGGCACGGGCGCGGCGGCGATGGCCGCGACGGGCTCGGGCGTGGTGCGCGCGCGCAGCATGGCGGGACTCCGGGTGCTCCGGTCGGGGCATAGCCGCCCGCCGCTTAAGGAAGCGTGAAAGGGACAATCCGCGGCATCGCGACGGGCGGCGGAAGGACTTCCTTCATCTCCGGGCGCGATGCTTCTCCAAAGCCGGGAGCCTGCGCATGAACCTGATCGACTGGGACCACCTGATGTCCCTCCGCGACGACATCGGGGAGGAGGACTTCGCAGACGTCGTGCTCGTCTTCTTCGCGGAAATGGACGCGAAGCTGGCGGACCTGGCCGCCGACCCGGCGCGGGCGGATGCCGACGCCTTCCATTTCCTGCGCGGCGGGGCGGCGAACCTCGGGTTCCTTGCGATGGCCGGGGCCTGCGCCGCGGCGGAGGCCGCCTGCCGTGCCGGGCTGGAGCCCGACCTCGTCGCCGTGGTCGACGCCTTCCACGGCGCGCTGGCCGAGGCGCGGCCGCGCCTGCCGGAGCTCGACGCCGCCTAGATCAGGAACTCGGACAGCAGCTCGTCCTCGCTGATGTCGCGGAAGGCGAAGCCGCGCGCGGCGATGCGCTCGAACAGCGCCGGAAAGCTCGCCGCGTCCTTCGCCTCGATCCCGATGAGGACCGAGCCGAAGTTGCGCGCCGACTTCTTGAGATACTCGAAGCGCGCGATGTCGTCGTCCGGCCCCAGAAGCTCGAGGAAATCCCTGAGCGCGCCGGGACGCTGCGGCAGGCGCAGGATGAAGTACTTCTTGAGGCCCCGGTAGCGCATCGCGCGCTCCTTCACCTCGGGCAGGCGCTCGAAGTCGAAGTTGCCGCCCGAGGTGACGCAGACGACGCGCCGGCCGGCGATACGGTCGGCGATCTCTGGCAGCACGTCGAGCGACAGCGCGCCCGCGGGCTCCAGCACGATGCCCTCGTGGTTCAGCATCTCCTGGATGGTGACGCAGATCCGGTTCTCGGGCGCGAGGTGGACCTGCGCGGGCGCCATCGTCTTCAACGCCTCGAACGTGAGGTTCCCGATCCGCGCCACCGCGGCGCCGTCCACGAAGGTATCCGTGATCGGCACGTCCACCGGATGACCCGCCCCGAGCGCGGCGGTCAGGCTCGGCCCGCCGCAGGGCTCGACCAGCACGACCTCGCAGGTCGCCCGCACCGCCGCGAGGTAGCGCGTCATCCCCGCCGAAAGCCCGCCGCCCCCCACCGGCAGCACGAGGATGTCCGGCGGGCCGCCGAGCTCCTGCAGCATCTCGACCGCGACCGAGGCCTGCCCCTCGATCACGTGCGGATCGTCGAAGGGCGGCAGGAAATGCGCGCCCGCCTCGGCACAGAAGACGCGCGCCGCGGCGAGCGTCTCGTCGAAGAAGTCGCCGACCAGACGGATCTCGACATGCTCGCCGCCGAACACGCGGGTCTTGTCGATCTTCTGCGCGGGCGTCGTGACGGGCATGAAGACCGTGCCCTTCACGCCGAAATGCGCGCAGGCGAAGGCCATTCCCTGCGCGTGGTTCCCGGCGCTGGCGCAGACGAAATGCGCCTGGTCCGGGTCGGCCGTCAGACGCTTGCGCATCGCGTTGAAGGCGCCGCGGATCTTGTAGGAGCGGACCGGCGAGAGATCCTCGCGCTTCAGCCAGATGTCGGCGCCGTAACGCTCCGACAGGAATGCGTTCCGCTGGAGCGGCGTGGGCGGGAACAGCTCGCGCAGGGCCTGGGCGGCGGCGCGGGCGGCGTCCGCGAAATCGGGGGCAAACTCGGTCATCGTTTCGCCCTGCCGCAAGCCGCCGCCGCTGTCCAGCGTCAGTTGAGCTGACGGCCCTCGATCAGGTTTCCGTAGAGCGTGGTCATCAGCGCGAGGTTGATGAGGATCTGGATCCACGAGACGAAGCCGTTGACGATCTGGCCCGGCAGCGTCAGGACCAACTGCTCCTGCATCGTGCCGAAGACCTCGACCGTCACCGTCTCGCCGAAGATCAGCAGGATCACCTGCCCGATCAGCCCGACGGCCAGCGCAACGACGATCAGCGGCAGGAGGATCTGGCTGGAAACCGGGCGCGTGGCGGCCCAGCTCTCCGACAGGGTCATGCGTTCGCCGATGGCAGCGGCCGGCAGGACGAGGCCGATCCGCGTCGCGACCCAGGACGCCCCGAAGACCAGGCCGATGCCGAGGACCACGGCGATGGCGGGCGACTGCGTCAGGCCGACGACCAGCGCGATGACGAGGCCGAAGCCCATCGCCGCGAGGATCACCACGATGCCGACGACGAGCGCGCGCCAGAAGTAGCTCGAGATCCGGTCGCCGCGCCATTGCGGGAGAAAGCCGTTGCCGGTCTCTTCCAGAAGCACGTAGCGGTGCCAGCCGACCGCCGCCCAGCAATAGGCGACGACCGCCACGACCAGGAGGAGCAGCCCGCCGAGGATGCTGACGCCCGCGGCGCCGGGGTCCATCGTGCCGCCGGTCATGGCGCCGAAGCCGAGAATGACGAACCCCAGGAACGGGGCGAGAAAGAGCAGGAGCGTGATCTGCGCCGCCTCTCTCAGGTTGCCGAAGACCTGCTGCACGACATGCCGCAGCAACTGATATCCATAGTCCATCACGCACTCCGCTCGCTTGCCCCGCCTCTGAAAACCCGGTATCGCCCGCGCGGTCAACAGGAACTCGCGACGGAGCCCCCCGACATGCCCGCAAAGAAGCACGCCCCGAAGAAGGTCGTCCTCGCCTATTCGGGCGGCCTCGACACCTCGATCATCCTCAAGTGGCTCCAGACGGAATACGGCTGCGAGGTCGTCACCTTCACCGCCGATCTCGGGCAGGGCGAGGAGCTCGAGCCCGCCCGCGCCAAGGCCGAGATGATGGGCGCCAAGGAGATCTACATCGAGGATCTGCGCGAGGAATTCGTCCGCGACTTCGTCTTCCCGATGTTCCGGGCCAACGCGCTCTACGAGGGGCTGTATCTGCTGGGCACGTCCATCGCGCGGCCGCTTATCTCCAAGCGCCTCGTCGAGATCGCCGCCGAGACGGGCGCCGACGCGGTCGCCCACGGCGCGACGGGCAAGGGCAACGACCAGGTGCGCTTCGAGCTGTCGGCCTACGCGCTGAACCCCGAGATCAAGGTGATCGCGCCCTGGCGCGAGTGGGACCTGACGAGCCGCACGAAGCTCCTCGAATTCGCCGAGCAGAACCAGATCCCGATTGCCAAGGACAAGCGCGGCGAGGCTCCGTTCAGCGTGGACGCGAACCTCCTGCACACCTCGTCGGAGGGCAAGGTGCTGGAGGACCCCAGCGTCGAGGCGCCCGATTACGTCTACCAGCGCACGGTCGATCCCGAGCAGGCCCCCGACACGCCCGAATTCGTCGAGATCACCTTCGAGAAGGGCGACGCGGTCGCGCTGAACGGGCACGCGATGTCGCCCGCCGCGATCCTGACGAACCTCAACGAACTGGGCGGACGGCACGGCGTCGGCCGCCTCGACCTCGTGGAGAACCGCTTCGTCGGCATGAAGTCGCGCGGTATCTACGAGACGCCCGGCGGCACGATCCTGCTGGAGGCGCATCGCGGCATCGAGCAGATCACGCTCGACAGCGGGTCGGGGCACCTGAAGGACTCGCTCATGCCGCGCTACGCCGAGCTCATCTACAACGGCTTCTGGTTCTCGCCCGAGCGCGAGATGCTCCAGGCGCTGATCGACAAGAGCCAGGAGAACGTCAGCGGCACCGTCCGCGTGAAGCTCTACAAGGGGTTCGCCCGCACCATCGCCCGCTGGTCGGACCGCAGCCTCTATTCCGAGGCGCACGTGACCTTCGAGGAGGACGCCGGCGCCTACGACCAGACCGACGCGCAGGGCTTCATCCAGCTCAACGCGCTGAGGCTCAAGCTGCTGGCGGCGCGGAAGCGGCGGCTGACCTGAGCGCGGTCACTCGGACTGCGCGCTGACGTGCTGGCGGAAGGCGCGCTTGAGCATCTCGAGCTCGGCGCGCAGAAGGCCCACCTCGGCGCGCAGATCCTCGTCGAGCGCGTCCCCCGCGAGGAGCGTGATGCGGTCCAGCACCGCGCCCGTGACGGTGGAGCGCAGCGCGACCACCTGCACGCCGTCCGACAGGATCTCGGAGGGGAGATCGACGCTGACGAACACGCGCTCGGCGTCCTCCGCCGTCCGTGTCAGCCGCGCGGCGGCGACCACTCGTCCATGGTGGACCGCCTCGATCCCGGTATCGTGCGGCGCGACCAGTTCGCCCCGGTAGCGGCCGGCCTCGAGCGACAGCTTCACCAACGACTCGTCAACCATTTCGTCCTCGTCAAACATGCTCACTACACGTCCGCCCTCGGCGCCCGCATCACCAGGAGGTCCCAGATCGCGATCCGCGTCATCTCGGGGCCCTCGAGGATGATGTCGAGCCAGGCCTTCTCGATCCGGCGCTCGTTGATCTGGGTATAGGCGAGGTCGAACTCGGCGCGGCCCTCCTCCTCGCGGAAATCGACCTGGCGCACCATCTGCTCGACATTGGGTCCGTGCTGCACGTTGAGGCGGGCATAGACCTCCACCGGGTGCTCGCGCTCGGCCCGGAGACGGACGGAGACGAAGTGGCCGAGCGTCAGGCCGCGCACCGCCTCCTCCGGCAGGTCGTGCACGAGCGAGACGAAGCTGCCGTCGAAGCGGTAGACCTCGAGCACAAGGCCGAAGCGCGCGCCGCCGACACCCGGCGCAGACTCCTGCCTGAGGCTCAGGTCCGAGCGCGTCGCGTCGTGGAACAGCGTGACACCCCCCGGCAGCTTCGTCGGCGAGGCGATGTCCACCATGCCCCGCGGCCGCATGAGCGAGGTCCAGGGCGCCGGCCGCCCGATCCAGTCGTGCTCGCCCTCCGCGTCCGGTGCGACGGTGGCCCCCCGCTCCAGAAGCTCGGTGCCGGCATCGGCGCACATCCGGTCGAGCCGCGCGCGCAACGTTCCCATGTCGCGCAGCATCGCCCGAAGGTCGCCCGCCGGAAGCGTCCCGGGGGACTGCAAGGCGCGGCGCCAGCGCCGCAGGCTCTGCCCGAGACTTAACCTCTCGAGGAAGCCCGGAATGTGCTGTCCCATGGTCCTGCTCTCCCGGACACGGTCCGTCGCCTCTCGCTCCGGCCCTTGTCGCACGGGCCGGTTAATTGAATATCCGCCGGAAAAGCCCGACGTTGAAGAGGCCGCCGCGCGGGGCGGCCGTTTCGGCAGAGGGGGCGGGCGCGGCTGCAACAGCGCCCGGGACCGGTTCGGCGTTCGCCTGCCGCATGGTCGCGGCGAAGGCACGCAGCGCGCCGAGGCCGTCCTCGGCCGTCACGCCCCGATCCTCGAGCGCGAAGACCGACAGCGTCGCGATGCGCGCGCCGATGTCGAGATAGGCCCTCCAGTAGTAGTCACCCACGCCCTCCATCGCGCCGGCGCTGGTGTCGCTGGCGTGAAGCAGGAACATGTCCGGTTCGGTGATCGTCTCGATCAGGGTGACCGTCTCGGCATCCTGCGAGCGGCTGAGCACGGTGCGCCCAGCCTCCGAGCGGAAATAGGCGTCGAGTTCCGCGATGCTCTCGGCGATGGACCCGGCGTCCGAGGCCTCCGAGATGGCGGCGGTCAGGACCACGGGCACCTCGGGCTGGTCGGCGCGGCGCGAGGCCGAGATGGCGGCGCAATTGCCGAGAAGGACGAAGGCGGTGTCACCCTCCGCGCGTGTCGCCGTCTCGTCCACGCAGAAGCCGCGCGGGCCGGTCACGACGATCATGTCCGATGTCACCACCGCCTCGGCGGGCGCACCGCCCGTGCCGCCGCCCCCGCCGATGCAGCCGGAGAGGACCAGGGCCGCGAGCAGCGCCGATACCCGCATGCGACTCCGATTTGCCCCCGTCACTGTCTCCCCTCTTCATGTTTTGTTAACCTTGGGGATAAGTCGATGCGGCGCGCGATGCAACGCTCATGGCTTCGGGGCGGCCAAAGCCCGCGTCCGGTGCAGCGCCGCCGCCACCATTCCGGCAGCGGCGCGGTCCCGTCTCAGATGTCGGCGTAGACGTGTTTCTCGAAGGTGCCGCCGGGATGGGTGACGGCGCCCTTCACCGCGGGGCCGACGAGCTGCGCGTATTTCCAGAGCGCGCCGGTGGCGTAGATCGTCTCGCGCGGGCCGGCCCAGGACTTGCGGCGCTCCTCGAACTCCGCCTCGGTCACGGCGACAGACAGCTCGCCCGAGATCGCGTCGATGGTGATCATGTCGCCGTCCTTCAGCAGGCCGATGGGCCCGCCGACCGCCGCCTCGGGGCCGACATGTCCGACGCAGAAGCCGCGCGTCGCGCCCGAGAAGCGCCCGTCGGTGATGAGCGCGACCTTCTTGCCCATGCCCTGCCCCGACAGCGCCGAGGTCGTGGCCAGCATCTCGCGCATGCCGGGTCCGCCCTTCGGGCCCTCGTTGCGGATGACGATGACCTCGCCCTCCTTGTAGGCGCGGCTGCGGACCGCCTCGAAGGCGTCCTCCTCGCATTCGAAGACGCGCGCGGGGCCGGTGAAGACCTGGTGCTCGGGCGCCATGCCCGCGACCTTCACGATGGCGCCCTCGGGGGCGAGGTTGCCCTTCAGACCCACGACACCGCCCGTCTCGGTGATCGGGCTCGCCGCCGGATAGATCACGCGGCCGTCCGCCTCGCGGGTGATGAGGTCGAGCTCCTCGCCCATGGTGCGGCCGGTGGCGGTCATGCAGTCCTCGTGGACGAGGCCGATCTTGCGCAGCTCCTTCATGACGACGGGCACGCCGCCCGCCTCGTAGAGGTCCTTGGCGACGAACTGGCCGCCCGGCTTCATGTCGACGAAATAGGGCGTGTCGTGGAAGATGTCGCAGACGTCGAAGAGGTCGAAGTCGATCCCCGCCTCGTGCGCGATGGCGGGCAGGTGCAGCCCCGCGTTGGTCGAGCCGCCGGTGCAGGCCACGACG
Source organism: Roseicyclus sp. (assembly GCF_052168335.1). GTDB lineage: Bacteria > Pseudomonadota > Alphaproteobacteria > Rhodobacterales > Rhodobacteraceae > Roseibacterium. Next base: position 7,222 of record NZ_JBQLZP010000275.1, read on the forward strand.
CGCGCGGCGTTCTCGAGGCTCTTGCGGGTGACGATGTCGCGCGCGCGGATCCCCTTCTCCAGCAGCGCCATCACCGCCTCGCCGGAGGCGACGCCGTACTGGTCGCGGCTCTCGTAGGGCGCGGGCGCGCCGGAGGAGTTGGGCAGCGCGAGGCCGATCGCCTCGGAAACACAGGCCATGGTGTTCGCGGTGAACTGGCCGCCGCAGGCGCCCGCCGAGGGGCAGGCCACGCGCTCGATGATCGCCAGCGCCTCGTCCGAGAGGTTGCCCGCCTGGTGCTGGCCCACGGCCTCGAACACGTCCTGCACGGTGATGTCGCGGCCGTCCAGGCGGCCCGGCAGGATCGAGCCGCCGTAGATGAACACCGAGGGCACGTTGAGGCGGACCATCGCCATCATCATGCCGGGCAGCGACTTGTCGCAGCCCGCGAGGCCCACGATGGCGTCGTAGCAATGCCCGCGCATCGTCAGCTCGACCGTGTCCGCGATGGCGTCGCGCGAGGCCAGCGACGAGCGCATCCCCTCGTGCCCCATGGCGATGCCGTCGGTGACGGTGATCGTGGTGAACTCGCGCGGGGTGCCGTTCGCGTGCTTGACGCCGAGCTTCACCGACTGCGCCTGCCGCGACAGCGCGATGTTGCAGGGCGCGGCCTCGTTCCAGCAGGTGGCGACGCCGACGAAGGGCTGGTGGATCTCCTCGTCCGACAGGCCCATCGCGTAGAAGTACGACCGGTGCGGCGCGCGGGACGGCCCCTCGGTCACGTGTCGGCTGGGCAGCTTAGCCTTGTCCACCTTGCCCTTGAGCATCGTCGTCTCCCTCCTGGTCTGCGGCTGTCGCGCGAACGCGTGGCGTCGCGGTCCGGAATAGACGGCGGCCGGAGACGAGACAAGCGGCCAGCGCGCTCGACGATGGACGCGAAGGGCGCAAACGGCTAGAGTAACGAAAAAACAATGATAACCGTTCAGGCAGGCACGATGCAGTACTCCGAACATGCGCCCTTCGTGGCGCCGGCGCGCTTGCGACCGGAGATCTGGCGTCTCGTCGCCGGGCTCCTGCTGATCGTGGCGGTCTACGCCCTCGGCGTGGCGGCGGTCTTCCTGCTGGTGATGGCGTGGAGCGGCCTCGACGGCGCGCGCGGCTGGCTGGCCGAGATGGCGGGCTCCGCCGGGCCGACGGGGACGGTGCTCCTGCTCGCCACCTTCGCGGGCATGGCGCTCGGGCCGATGCTGGCCGTCCGTCTCTTCCACAAACGCTCGGTCCGCAGCCTCTTCGGCCCGATCGACCGGCTGTGGCGGCACTTCCTCGTCACCGCCGCGATCTGCATCCTGGCCTTCGCCCTCTCGGCGCTGATCCCCTCGCAGATGCCCACGCCGCTCCCCAATCTCGAGGTCACGCTCTGGGCGAGCTTCCTGCCGCTGGCGCTGGTCGGCGTGCTGGTCCAGACGGGGGCGGAGGAGGTGCTGTTCCGCGGCTACCTCCAGCAGCAGCTCGCCGCGCGCTTCGCCTCGCCGATCGTCTGGATGGTGCTGCCCTCGGCGCTCTTCGCGATCCTGCACTACCAGCCCGAGATCATGGGCGCGAATGCGTGGATCGTTGTCGCGGCGGTGTTCCTCTTCGCGGTCCTCGCCGCCGACCTGACCGCCGTGACCGGCAGCATCGGCGCGGCCTGGGGGTTGCACTTCGTCAACAACGCGCTGGCGATCCTTGTCGTGGCCACGGACGGGCCGCTGTCGGGCCTCGCGCTCTACATTGCGCCGATCTCGCCCGCGGACGAACAGATCCGGCCGCTCCTCTTTCTCGACATGATGACGACGGTAGCGCTCTGGGCCGTGCTGCGCCTCGTCCTGCGCCCGCGCAGGACGGCGGCCTGATCTTCCTGCGCTCGCGGAGGACGGCTGCCCGAGCCCCTTCGCGCGATTGCATTCCGACCCGGCGCGGCCTATCTCGGGCCCGACGAAGCGCGACAGCATCCGCCCGAAAGCCGCCGCATGAACTGGATCACGAACTACGTCCGTCCCCGGATCAACTCGATCTTCTCGCGCCGCGAGATGCCCGAGAACCTGTGGACCAAGTGCGACGCCTGCGGGACGATGCTGTTCCACCGCGAGCTGACCGAGGCACTGAACGTCTGCACGAGCTGCGGCCACCACATGCCGATCAGCCCGCGGCAGCGCTTCCAGGCACTGTTCGACGCGGGCCTCTTC
>NZ_JBQLZP010000276.1:0-3214 GCF_052168335.1 Roseicyclus sp.
CCACGAGCACCGCGATGATGGAGCAGGCGAGCAGAAGCTCGATGTCGTTGTTCGAGGCCGCCTGCACCAGCGTCCATCCGAAGCCGTTGTAGTTGAACAGCGTCTCGACGATGACCACGCCGGTCAGGAGCCAGGGGAACTGGAGCATGATGACCGTGAAGGGCGCGATCAGCGCGTTTCTCAGCGCGTGCTTCAGCACGATGTTGCGGAAGGACACGCCCTTGAGCCGCGCGGTGCGGATGTACTGCGCGGTCATCACCTCGGCCATGGAGGCCCGCGTCATCCGCGCGATGTAGCCCATGCCGTAGAGCGCGATGGTCATCACCGGCAGCGTGAAGTTGGCGAAGGTCACGCCCTCCTCCATCGCCGAGCGCGCCGTGCCGGTGAAGAGCGTGCGCCCCTCGATCCAGCCCATCTCGGACAGCCAGGGCGAGAGGCCCGTGGTCGAGGAGGCGAGGAGCACGATGAAGATGACCCCCGAGACGTATTCCGGCGTCGCCGTCGAGGTGATCGAGACGGTGGAGAGCGTGCGGTCCATGCGCGAGCCCTCGCGCATGCCCGCGAGGATGCCGATGAGGAGGGCCGCGGGGATCATCACCGCGAAGGCCCAGAACATGAGGATGCCGGTCAGCCCGAGCGCACGCGACAGGATCGGCCCCACGTCGTTGTCGAAGACCGTCGAGTGGCCGAAGTCGCCCTGGAGGAGGCCGCAGCGCGCCGGCGCCTCGGCCGGGTCCATGCCGCGCTCGATGCAGCGGCCCGTGACGGTGCCGTCGGGCGCCTCGCGCGTCCATCCCGGCACGACGCCCAGCCATTCGCCGTAGCGCGACAGCATCGGCTGGTTGTAGCCGCGGTTCTCGAGCCATGTGGCGATCTCGGCGTCGCTCATGCGGACCGAGGCGAGCGAGCGCGCGACCTTCTCGAGATTGGGCTGGAGGTTCGTGAGCAGGAAGACGATCAGCGTCATGCAGAGCGCCGTCAGCGTCATCACGAGGAATCTGCGCAGAATGAACGTCGCCAACGGGTCCTCCTGGGATCGACCTCGGGGGATGCGCCGAACGTGCCGGCGCGACGGTCGCCGGGCGTCGGGCCGCCTGCCGGGGGAACGCGGCACGCGCTCCCCCGGTCCTTGGCGAAGGATCAGGCCGCGAAGCCGATCCGGTGGACGTGGATCTCGTGGGCCGGGTGCTTCTCGGCGTTCACGAGGCTGCCGTCGTGGTGGTTGTAGAGCGACCGCCAGTAGGGCTGGATGATGATGCCTTCCGACTGCAGGATCGTCTCGAGCGTCACCATGACCTCACGCCGTTCGTCGGCGTCCGCCAGCGAGAGCGCGGTCGCCATCGCGGCGTCGAACTCCGCGTTGGAGAAGGCCGTCTCGTTCCAGGAGCCGGTGGAGGTGTAGGCGAGCGCCATGTTCTGCACCGCCAGCGGCCGCCCGTTCCAGGACGTGGTCGAGAAGCCGTGCGTCGCCCAGGCCTGCCAGAAGGTCGCGCCGGGCGTGATGGTCCGCCGCACCGGGATGCCCGCGTCGCGCAGCTGCGCGGCGGCGGCGTTGCCGGTGTTGGACAGCCATTCCTCGTCGGGCGAGATCAGCTCGTGCTCGAAGTCGGCGAAGCCGGCCTCCGCCATCAGCGCCCCGGCGGCGGCCGGGTCGAAGACCGGGCGGCCGATGTCGGCGTATTCGGGGTGGATCGGGCAGGCGTGGTGGTTGTCGGCCACCGAGCCGAGGTTCGCGTAGCCCAGTTCCAGCAGAACCTGGTTGTTCACCGCCATCGTCAGCGCGCGGCGCACGCGCGCGTCGGCATAGGGCCGGCGCCCGTCGACCTCGTAGGCGTGGTTGGGCCGGATGACGAGGGTGGCCGCGGTCGTGGTCTCGGACTTGGTCCAGCCGATCGCGTCGAGAAGCTCGATGTACTCGCCCACGGATTCGTAGAGCAGGTTCACCTCGCCCGCCTCGGCCGCCGAGAGCCACGAGATCGGGTCGACGCCGTAGTCGATGTACTCGATCCGGTCGACATACGGGCCGCCGTAGACCGCCGTGCCCCACCACTCGAAGTCGGGGATGCGCTCGAGCGTGGCGCGCAGGCCGGGCTCGATCTCGAGCGGCCGGTAGGGTCCGGTGCCGATGCCGTTGTCGTAGGGGTTCCCGCCGGTGAAGGAGGAATGCACCAGCGCCGCCGGATAGTCCGAGACCTGCGCGATCAGCGTGATGTCGGGCTCGGAGTAGTTGAGGCGCACGGTGTGGCTGTCGACGATCTCGATGGCGCCCTCGCGCGCCTGCCCGGTGTCGGCGTTGCGCAGGCCGTTGAAGCGCGAGGCCATGGCGTTGCCCTCGACCGAGCCGTCGCACCAGCGGGTGAAGTTCCGCGCCACGTCCTCGGCGGTGAAGTCGTCGCCGTTGTTCCACTTCACGCCCTGCCGGACATTCAGCGTGTAGACGGTGGCGTCGTCGTTGGCTTCCCAGCTCTCGAGCAGCATGGGCACGAAGGAGCCGTCGTCACGGTACTCGGCGAGGTACTCGAGGAAGCCCCGCGTCTGGTTGCCGAGCTCGGACCAGTCGTAGGTCATCGGGTCCTTCATCGCCTTGATGATCTGCTGGATCTTCAGCGTTCCGCCCTGGACGGGCTCGGTCTGCGCCGCCGCCGGCTGGGGCAGGCCGATCAGCGAATAGGCCGCCGCGGCGCTGACGCCGAGCGCGGTCGAGCGCGTCAGGAACTCCCGCCGGCTCAGTTTGCCCTCGGCGTATTCACGGGCGTACATCTCGGCGGCCGGATGGCGCGCGAGACCCTTCTGTTGCGATGACGTCATTCTTGGCTTCTCCCTGTGTTCTTTGTCGTGGCCCTTCTGGGCCGTCTTGCGCGTTCCGTCGTCCGGCGGGCCGCGTCGGTCGTTCGTTGGTGGGCGTCGGGGCACCGGCCCCTCTGCGTGTTCGTCCGGTCGTTCGTGCGCTCATTACCGCGCGGAACATCATCAACCGTCAACGGGAAGTTGTAGCGGAGCCTTGTTCGTTTGCGACCCATTGATATGAAAAACGACATTCCTTGCGTGTGCAACCGGATTCCCCGGGGCATCCGGCCGCCTCCGAGCGCTGTTCTCAAGCGCGCCGGGCGGGGGCGCGGAAGTCGGAGGGCGTGCGCCCCGTCGCCTGCGCGAAGGCGCGCGTGAAATAGGCTGCCGAGGAAAAGCCGAGCGTCTCGGCGACCTCGCGCGCGGG
>NZ_JBQLZP010000277.1:0-1179 GCF_052168335.1 Roseicyclus sp.
TGCGATTCATGCGTCTGCGTCCCTCACCTTTGCCCATCCATGCCTAGTGCATGTCGGGCACGGCGTCACGGGCACCGGCGCGGCCCGCGCGCGCCGGCAGGCAGGAGTATCCGTTGCAGTGGCGGTCGGTTAGCATTCGGCGTGCCGGGGCGCTCCCCCCAACCAGTCCGGATCCCTCATGACCGCACCGCCCGCCGACATCCGCCGCCTCTGGTTCCTCGACACGCTCGTGCTGATCCGCGTCAGCCACCTCGACGGCGCGGACGGCATCTCGGTGCTCGAGCACCGCGCCCGGCAGGGCGACTCGCCGCCGCTGCACATCCATCGGACCGAGGACGAGATCTTCCACGTGCTGGAGGGCCGGCTGCGGTTCCGGATCGCGGAGACCGAGCGGCACGCGGGCGCAGGCGAGATCCTGCTCGCCCCCCGCCGCATTCCGCACACCTACCGGGTCGAGTCCAGCGAGGCGCGCTTCCTCACCATCACCGGCGGCCGGGATTTCGAGCGCATGATCCGCGGCCTCGGCCGACCCGCGACGGCGGACGCGCTGCCCATGCCCGCCGGCCCGCCCACGCCGGAGCAGGCGCGCGCGCTGGAGGAGGCGTGCGGCCGGCACGACATCCTGCTGGTCGGTCCGCCGCTGGGATAGCGGCGCGGGCCACGTCGGAAGCGGGCGAAACAGGACCCGCCCGGCTGCTCGCGCCGCGCGGTCACCGGCCGACTGGGCGTTTCGGCCACCTCTCTCTCGCTGGTCGAGCGCGGTGCCGAACGGCCTACCGAGGCCTGCCTTCGTCGCCTCGCCGCCGAGCTCGGCCGCAATGCCGATTCGCTGCTGCCGCGTGCCGGCCGGCTCGCCGCGGATGTCGCGCAGATGGGTTCAGGACCGACGCGGGGATCGTGCGGCAGTTCGTCGCCATGCCGCTCGGCCGCGGCTGCACGGTCGAGGAGCAGGTCACGGGGGAGGCCGAATGGGGCGGCGTGCGGCTGCTCGCCCATCCGCTGAAGGCCGAGCGGTGGCGCGAGCGGCAGGGCCTGCGCCTGCGTCCATCCGTGCGGGCCTGCCCTGGTTTGACTGGTATGGCGAGGAGGCGCCGGTCGCGCTGCCGCGCCCGTCGGTGCTGCGGCGCACCCGCTCGGTCTTCGGGCTGTCGCGGCCCAAGGGCGGGACGGTGGGGCCCG
>NZ_JBQLZP010000278.1:0-2254 GCF_052168335.1 Roseicyclus sp.
GAGGAGAGGTCGTACTTCGTCACGAAGTCGTCGCCCTGGCCCATCAGCGCGCGGATCGCCGTCGGCGCGGTGTAGAACTGGTTGACCTTGTGCTTCTCGCAGACGGCCCAGAACCGGCCCGCGTCGGGGAAGGTCGGCACGCCCTCGAACATCAGCGTCGTGGCCCCGTTCGCCAGCGGCCCGTAGACGATGTAGCTGTGGCCCGTGACCCAGCCCACGTCCGCCGTGCACCAGAAGACGTCGCCCTCGTGGTAGTCGAAGGTGTACTGGTGCGTCATCGCGGCGTAGACGAGGTAGCCGCCCGAGGTATGCACCACGCCCTTCGGCTGGCCGGTCGAGCCCGAGGTGTAGAGGATGAAGAGCGGGTCCTCGGCGTTGATCTCCGCGGGCGCGCAGTAATCGTCGGCCTCGAGGCGCAATTCGTTGTAGTCGTGGTCGCGGCCCTGGATCCAGGTCGTCTGCCCGCCGGTGCGCTTGACGACGAGCACCTTGACCTCGTGCAGCACGTTCAGGAGTGCGGCGTCGGTGTTGGACTTCAGCGGCGTGGCGCGCCCGCCGCGCGGCGCCTCGTCGGCGGTGATGACGACCTTCGCGTCGCAGCCGTTGATCCGCGCCCCGAGCGCGTCGGGCGAGAAGCCGGCGAAGACGATGGAGTGGATCGCCCCGATCCGTGCGCAGGCGAGCATCGCATAGGCCGCCTCGGGGATCATCGGCAGGTAGAGCACGACGCGGTCGCCCTTCCGCACGCCCATGTCCTCGAGGATGTTCGCCATCCGGCAGACCTCGCGGTGCAGTTCCGCATAGGTGATGTGGCGCGCCTCGTCCTTCGGGTCGTCCGGCTCCCAGATGATGGCGGTCTGGTTCGCGCGGGCGGGCAGGTGGCGGTCGACGCAGTTCGCAGCGACGTTCAGCGTGCCGTCCTCGAACCACCTGATCGAGATGTTGCCCGGCGCGAAGCTGACGTCCCTGACCTTCGTGTAGGGCTTCATCCAGTCGATCCTGCGCCCGTGTTCGCCCCAGAACGCCTCGGGATCGGCGATCGAGGCCGCGTACATCTCCTCGTAGCGGGCGGCGTCGATATGCGCCTTGGAGGCGAATTCCGAGGCGGGGGGCGTCATGTCGTTGGGCATCGTCTGTCTCCTCCCAGGGGTCAGGTCTGCGGGTCCCGCGGGGGCGCCGCCCCCGTTCCGTCGCGCCGGAGTGTTCCGCAACGGCAAGCGGGAGGCAAGCGGGGCCTTGGTCGCAGGCGCCGTGTCGCAACCTTGTCAATCTTCTTCTTCAACCCGTTGGCTTGGTGCAGAAAATCTGTTAACAAACCATGTAAACCCGTGTGGAGCGAGATCATGGCCGCCCTTCAGGCGCCGGCGCGGCGCGCCCAGTTGACCGGAAACCGCATCCGCGAGCGGCGGCTCCTGATCGGGATGAAGCAGGCCGCGCTGGCCGAGGCGGTCGGCATTTCGGCCTCCTATCTCAATCTCATCGAGCACAACCGCAGGAGGATCGGCGGCAAGCTCCTGGTCGAGCTCGCCCGCACGCTGGGGGTGGAGCCGGGCTTCCTCTCGGACGGGGCGGACGCGACCATCCACGACACGCTCCAGGCCGCCGCGCGCGACGTGGCCGAGGTCTTCGGCGCCGCGCCCGAGACCGACCGCATCGACGATCTCGCGGCGCGCTTTCCCGGCTGGACCGGGATCATCGCGCTCCAGCAGAAGCGGATCGCCGGGCTCGAGGGCGCGGTCGAGGGCTTGCGCGACCGGCTCGGCCACGACCCGGTTCTCGCCGAGGCGATGCACGAGATCCTCTCCTCCGTCGCCGCGATCCGCTCGACCGCCGACATTCTGGTGCGCGAGCGCGACCTCGACCCGGCCTGGCGCGGGCGCTTCCACCGCAACCTCCACGAGGAGGCCGAGCGCCTCTCGGCGCGGGCGACGCAGATGCTCGGCCATTTCGAGGCGCCGGACGCGCGCGGCGCGCCGCTCTCGGCGACCCCGATCGAGACGGTGGAGGCGATGTTCGACGCGAACGACCACCATTTCCCCGAGATCGAGCGCGCGGGCGTGGCGGCCATCCCCGCGATCCTCGCGCGCAGCCCCGGCATGGAGGACGAGGACACCCGCGCGCTGGCGGAACGGGCGCTCGGGACCTACGCGGCCGACGCCGCGCGGCTGCCGCTCGAGGCGCTGCTTCCGGCGGCGCGGGCCTCGGGGTTCGATCCCGGCGCGCTCCTCTGGCTCGGGGCGGGGGACGTGGCGGT
>NZ_JBQLZP010000279.1:0-20563 GCF_052168335.1 Roseicyclus sp.
CGGCAGCTTCCGCACCTTCTTCAAGCTGAAACCCCCGCTCCGGTCCGAGGATGACCGCCTCGCCATGGTCGAGGCGGTGGCGGACGGCACGATCGACGTGATCTGCTCGATGCACACGCCGCAGGACGAGGAGTCCAAGCGCCTGCCCTTCGAGGCGGCGGCGAGCGGCGCGGTGGGGCTCGAGACGCTGCTGCCCGCCGCGATGCGGCTCTACCATGCGGGTGCGCTCGACCTGCCCCGGCTCTTCGCGGCGATGACGCTGAACCCGGCGCGGCGCTTCGGGCTGCCGGGCGGGCGCCTGTCGCCGGGCGCGCCGGCCGATCTCGTCCTCTTCGACCCCGACGCGCCCTTCCGCCTCGACCGCGCGACGCTGCGCTCGAAGTCCAAGAACACGCCCTTCGACGGAGCGCTCCTGCAAGGCCGGGTCGCGGGCACCTGGGTCGGGGGCACCCGCGTCCACGACAGGAACGGACACACCGCATGATCCCCGTCTTCGAAACCGGCGCGCCGACGCTCGGCCTCGTGGCGCTTCTGGCCTATCTCCTCGGGTCGGTGCCTTTCGGCATCGTCATGGCGCGGGCCTTCGGTCTGGGCGACCTGCGCAAGATCGGGTCGGGCAACATCGGGGCCACGAACGTGCTGCGCACGGGAAACAAGACGGCCGCGGCGCTGACGCTGCTGCTCGACGCGGGCAAGGGCGGGATCGCCGTCCTCCTCGCCCGCGCGCTGGTGGGCGCCGAGGATGCGGCGCAGGTCGCGGCCTTCGCCGCCTTCTTCGGCCACTGCTTCCCGGTCTTCCTCGGCTTCCGCGGCGGCAAGGGCGTGGCGACCTTCCTCGGCACGCTGCTCGCGCTGGCCTGGCCCCTGGGCCTCGCGGCCTGCGCGACCTGGCTCGTGACGGCCGGGATCACGCGCTACTCCTCGCTCTCGGCGCTGGTGGCCGCGGTCCTGTCGCCGGTCTGGGCCCATGTCCTGGGCGTGCCAGGGCTTGCGGTCCTGTGCATCCTGCTGGCCGCGCTCATCCTCTGGCGTCACCGCGAGAACATCGCGCGCCTCAGGGCGGGAACCGAATCGCGGATCGGCCGCAAGAGCTAGGGCTGCCGCCGGTCCATCGCCTCGGCCATGCGCCGCGTGTTCTGGTATATTCCGAGCCCGAGATACAGCGCGCCGCCGACGAAGACGACGTAGACGAGGCCGCCGATCAGGACCGCGAGGCCGGGCAGGATGCCCGTGGGCTGCTCGGGCGTGGGCGGCGCGAAGGCGATGAAGCCCGCGGCGGCGATGACGCCGACGACGAGCAGGACGATGATGACGCCGACGAGCTTCTCGAAGGCGTTGATGAAGAAGTCGCGCATGGGTCTGTCCCTTTCCGTTCAGGTTGAATTGGCCCGAGTGAAGGACGCGCGCGCGATCCCCTCAATGGTGGAATCCCGGAACGCAACCACGCCGCGCGCGGGGAGAAAGGCGTTTTTCCCTCTCCGGGTCCCTCGGACGCCACGGATTGGCCATTTTCTGCGGCTTTGTTTCCTTCATCGGGCAATCTCGTCATGGGGCGCGTGACCGCATGGGTATGTTCAGGGCCGTCGGTTCGGTCTACGCAAACATGTTCAACTTCTCCGGCCGCGCGCGGCGGGCGGAGTACTGGTGGTATGCCCTCTTCGTGTTCATCCTCGGCGTGGTCGCGCAAGTCGTGATGGTCCGGTGGCTATCGTCGAACACCGACGTCCTCGCCCTCGCCAACAACCCGCGCGCAGTTCAAAGCCTGTTGAAGCAGGATGACGTCCGCCAGGTGGTGATCTACTCCACCGTGGGACAGGTCATCCTCGTCTACATCCCGTATCTCGCGGTAACGGTCCGCCGCCTGCACGACACGGGGCGCAGCGGCTGGTGGATGTTCAAGCCGTTCCTCCTCGCGTTCGTGCTGGCGTTCGTGATGACCTTCCTCGCGGCTTCGGCCGGGGGCGCCAACGGCGCGCCTTCGCCCGCCCTGATGCTGATGGCCGTGACCCTTCCGATGCTGGCCTATATCTGGTTCATCGTGGTTCTCTGCCTGCCCAGCGATCGCGGCAACAACCGCTTCGGCCCGGACCCGATCCCGGACCGGCCGCGGCCCGTGCGCGAGGCGGGGCACCCCGCGCTCGTCAAGGAGATGGACGAGGAGCTCGGCCGCCAGGTCGCGGCCCAGCGCAAGGCGGAGTTCGAGAACTACTACCGCGCCCGCGTCCTGCCCGCGATCGAGCGAAACAAGTCGATGCGCCGGACCTGAACGGTCTCAGTAGCTGTATTCGGCGTAGATCCGGTCGAGGTCGCCGCCCCACTCGCCGTGGTACTTGTCCAGGAGCTCGTCGGCGGGCACCCGGCCCGTCTCGACGCTGTCCCTGAGCGCGGCGAGGAAATGCGTCTCGTCGGGGATGAGGCCGCCCGCGCCGGGCCGGGCGCGCGCCCTCAGCCCCTCCTCCGCGATGGCGAGCACGTCCCGCGCGAGGCTGCGCATGTCGATCCCGCCCACCTTGGCGTCGAGCGCATCGACGGAGGCCGCGACGCGCAGCGCCTCCCGCGTCTCGGCGTCCCAGTCCTTCGCGAGATCCCAGGCCGCGTCGAGCGCGCGCTGGTCGTAGGTGAGCCCGACCCAGAGCGCGGGCAGCGCGCAGAGACGCCGCCAGGGGCCGCCATCGGCGCCGCGCATCTCGATGAACTTCTTGATCCGCGCCTCGGGGAAGATCGTCGTGAGGTGGTCCGCCCAGTCGCTGAGCGTCGGAACCTCACCCGGCAGCGCGGGAAGCCGCCCCTTCAGGAAATCGCGGAAGGACTGGCCGAGGGCGTCGATGTAGCGCCCGTCGCGGTACACGAAGTACATCGGCACGTCGAGCGCGTAGTCGACGTAGGCCTGGAAGCCCATCCCCTCCTCGAAGACGAAGGGCAGCATTCCCGTCCGCGCGGCGTCGAGGTCGCGCCAGACGCGGCTGCGCCAGGACTTGTGGCCGTTGGGCCTGCCGTCGATGAAGGGCGAGTTGGCGAAGAGCGCGGTCGCCACGGGCTGGAGCGCCAGCGCCACGCGCAGCTTCTGCACCATGTCCGCCTCGGAGGAGAAGTCGAGGTTCACCTGCACCGTGCAGGTGCGGTACATCATCGTCTTCCCGAGCGTGCCCACCCGGTCCATGTAGTCGGTCATCAGCCGGTAGCGCCCCTTGGGCATCATCGGCATGTCCTCGTGCCGCCAGACGGGCGCGGCGCCGAGGCCGATGAAGCCCACGCCGATGGCGTCCGCGACCTCCCGCACCTCGCGCAGGTGCTCGTTCACCTCGTCGCAGGTCTGGTGGATCGTCTCGAGCGGCGCGCCGGACAGCTCGAGCTGCCCGCCGGGCTCGAGGCTGACGTTGGCGCCGTCCTTCTGGAGGCCGATGATGTTGCCGCCCTCCAGCACCGGCGCCCAGCCGAAGCGCTGCTGCAATCCCTCGAGCATCGCCTTGACCGAACGTGCACCATCGTAGGGCAGCGGTTTCAGCGTGTCGCGGCAGTAGCCGAATTTCTCGTGCTCGGTGCCGATGCGCCAGTGCTCGGGCGGCTTGCAGCCCGCCTCGAGATACTCCGCAAGTTGCTCGGGCCGCTCGATGGGGCCGCCGCCGGACTGGGGTATGGACATGCGGCGCTCCGGCCTTGCTCACGGGTTTCGGAGCGCAGACGTGACCCGCTGTCCGGGGCGTGTCAAGGCTTCATCAGGGCGGGGTTCTGTGCGCGGCTCCACAGCCGGACGGTGCCGGGTGCGGTGCCCGCCCGCGCCGCCAGGATCGCCTGCGCGGAGAGGCCGGGAAGCGCCGTGAACGCGTCGAAGAGCGCCTCGGCCCCGCGCGCCTCGACCGGAATGACGAGGAGCGACTGGCCCTCCACAAGCACCCAGGCGGCGCGCCCGTCCTCCATCCGGCGGAGCGAGAGCTGCTGCAACTCGTCGAGCGCGACGGCGCCGCCATGGGTCGGTCCCATGTAGACGATCCGCCGCTCGTCCACCTGCACCACGCCCGGCGCCTCGCCCGAGGCGGCGAAGCGCGCGCGGCGGAAGGCGGGGAGGAGCGCGAGTGCACCCCCCGCGACCAGCACCCAGCCGAAGCCCTGCACGACCGGCCCCGGCCGCGCGGCGATCCAGAAGCCCAGCGCCACGACGGCCAGCGCCGCCAGCGGTTCGCGCCAGCGGCGGAGCGCGGCGGCGGCCTCGGGGCGGAGAAAGCCGCTCATCGCCCGCCCCCCTCGCCGTCCAGCGGGTGCCAGGCGGCGCGAGGCGTGTCGGCATAGGGGGCGAGGATGGGCTCGAAGGACATGTCCGTGAAATCCCGGATCAGGCCGCCATCCGCAAGGCGGTGCAGCCGCGCGCCCTCCGTGCGGTAGCCGTGGTCGGCAACCCGCTGCGCTTTCGCCTTCTGGAGCGCGGTCCACGCGGGGATCTGGAGCGACAGGGGCGACGGCGCGCCGCGCGGCACACGCCGGAGGCCCGTCCGATGCCGGAGGATGTCGTCTGCGCCGCAGCCGTCCACGGCATAGGTGTCGTTCGACAGGAACACACCGCCGCCGCCCCAGGTGTCGCCCTGCGGATGCAGCACGCGCGCGGTGAAGAAGGGCGGGCGCGAGATCGCGGTGTAGCTGCCGCCCGCCGCGCCGCCCCACTTGCCATCGAGCGCGAAGAACAGGAAATGCCGCCCGTCCGGCGACAGGTCGCAACGCTCGACATAGACCTTGTGCTTCAGCCACTGGCCGTCCTCGAACCTGTCCGTATCGCGGTGCCAGAGGATCATGCGGAAGAGCCTGGACGGCCCCTGCCGGAGGATCACGGCGCGGTCGTTCTCCGTCGCGAAGAAAAGGTGGAGGCGCAGGGTCGGCGGCGTGGTCCTCGGGTGCTCAGCCACGGGCGGCCTCGGGTTCGGCCAGAAGGACGATGGTCCACGTTCCCGTGCGGCGAAAGCCCAGCGCCTCGTAGGCGCGGACGGCGGCGGGCCCCGAGGCGAAGAGCGTGGCTTGGCCCACCCCCCGCGCCCTTGCCTCGGCGAGGTGAAGGGCGACGGCGCGCCTGGCAAGGCCCCGGCTGCGGCGCGGGGGCGGCGTCCAGACCGCGCCGACCTGCACGATGTCGGGCAGGCGCGCGTTGAAGCCGGTCATGGCGAGCGGGGTGTCCCCGTCGACCAGGGCGCGGTGACTGTCCTCGGCGACGTAATGGGCGATGTCGGAGGCGGCCGTGATTTCCGCCCTCTCCGGCGGCGTGCCGAGGATCTCGACGAGGTAGTCGCGGCGCCAGCCGATCGCGGTCTCCTCCGGGATGTGACCGAGCGGGACGAGGCGCCCCGGCCCCTCCGGCACCACGAGCCCGGCGAGGTCGAGGACGAATTGCGGCTCGTCCTCGTCGAGCGCTTTCCGCGTCCCGTCGAGGCCGATGGCGGCGAGGAGCGGGCGGACTTCCGCCGCAACGCCCATCACGCCCATGACCCGGCGCCCTGCAATGGCTCCGGCCATGTCGCGCGGGTCCGTTTCGGGACAGACCGGCAGGACCATGCCATCGCCGCTCATCCCCAGCACGCCGCGGACCGTGCCGCCGTCCTCGTCGATCCAGAAGGTCGTGGCGCGGCCCTCGCCGCCGTCCATCCCGTAGCGGGCGAGGTTCGAGAGGGGGAACATCGCGCGGGTCAGATGGGCGCGCAGGAAGCCCTCGACCGCCTCCCGGTCCGCCGGTCCGGCACGCCTCACCGCCAGTCCCCCCGCTCCGCCTGCCAGAGCGCCAGCGCGGCGACAGCGGCGGTGTCGGCGCGCAGGATGCGGGGGCCGAGCGAAATGGGCGTGACGAAGGGCAGCCCGCGAAGGCGGGTCCGCTCCGCGTCCGAGAAGCCGCCTTCGGGGCCGGTCAGGATCGCCCATTTCGCGGCGTCGGGCGCGGCGGCCAGCGCGCGTTTCGCGCCCACCAGCGCCTCGTCGGCGAAGACGAGGCGCCGGTCCGCGGGCCAGGCGTCGAGCACGGCGGAGAGCGGCCGCAATTCCTCGACCGTCGGCACGTAGGTTCCGCCGCACTGCTCGGCCGCCTCGACGGCATGGGCCTGGAGCCGGTCCTGCCGGATGCGCTCGGAATTGGTGAAGTCGGTCTGGACGGGAAGGATGCGCGCGGCGCCCATCTCGGCGGCCTTCTCGACGATGAAGTCCGTCCGCGCCTTCTTGATCGGCGCGAAGAGGAGCCAGAGGTCCGGCGGGTCCTGCTGCGGCGCGGTCTGTTCCTCGACCGCGAGCGTTCCGCCGCGCTTCGAGCCGTCGGCCACGCGCGCCCGCCACTCCCCGTCCCGCCCGTTGAACAGCGCGACCTCGTCGCCGGGAGACAGGCGCATGACCGCGAAGAGGTAGTTCGCCTGCTCGCGCGACAGGTCGACCGTTTGCCCTTGGCTCAGGGGATGCTCTACATGGAGCCGTATCTTGGGACGCGACATGAGGCGGAACCTATGGGCGAGGCGAACGGAAGGCCAGAGGCCGGAGCGCAGGACGGGCGCGTCCACGACGCCGTGCGCGGCAACTGGGTCGACACGCTCGCACCGGCGGGCACGCGCCCCTACCTGAGGCTCAGCCGCGCGGACCGGCCGATCGGGACGTGGCTGCTGCTCCTGCCCTGCTGGTGGGGCGTGATGCTGGCGGCGGCGGCCGATCCCGGGGGGCTCGCCTGGTTCGACCTCTGGATCGTCGCGGGATGCGCCATCGGCGCCTTCCTGATGCGGGGGGCGGGCTGCACCTGGAACGACATCACCGACCGCGACATCGACGGCTCGGTCGCGCGCACGAAGTCGCGGCCGATTCCCTCGGGCAGCGTCACGCCGAGACAGGCCTTCGGCTGGCTCGTGGTGCAGTCGCTGATCGCCTTCTGCATCCTGATCACCTTCAACGGGTCGGCCATCGCGCTCGGCATCCTGTCGCTCCTGCCGGTCGCGGTCTATCCCTTCGCCAAGCGCTTCACCTGGTGGCCGCAGGTCTTCCTCGGCCTCGCCTTCAACTGGGGCGCGCTGCTCGCGTGGACGGCGCACACGGGCTCGCTGGGGCTTCCGGCGGTGCTGCTCTACGCGGGCGGGATTGCCTGGACGCTGTTCTACGACACGATCTACGCCCACCAGGACAAGGAGGACGACGCGCTCATCGGCGTGAAGTCCACCGCGCGCCTCTTCGGCGAGAACACGGGCCCCTGGCTCCGCGGGTTCATGATGGCGACCGTCACGCTCCTGTCGCTCGGCGTGCTGGTCGCGCTGGTGCCCGGGGGGAACGTGCTCTCGCTCGTGATCGCGCTGGCCGGCGTCTGGGCGATGGGCTGGCACATGGCCTGGCAGCTCGGGAAGCTCGACATCGACGACGCCGACACCTGCCTTCGGCTCTTCCGCTCGAACCGGGACACCGGCCTCCTGCCTGCGCTGTTTTTCGCCGCCGCCGCCCTCCTGTGACGCCCGCCGCGATTGAACAGCGCGGCGCAAACCGCTAACCGGACCCAAGCCCCTGCCGGGCACGGACCGAAATCCCGCGCATGATCCGCTCGCCATCCCTCGTCGCCCTCCTGTCCTTCGTCACCGCCGGTGCGCTGTCGCTGGTCGTGGCGATCATCGCGGCGACGACGATCGAGCGGCGCTCGACCGAGGAGGTCCGCGCCGTCCTCGCCGAGGAGGGCTTCGGCTGGGCGGAGGTCAGCGCGGACGGCCTCCAGGTGTTCCTCCGCGGCACGGCCCCCGACGAGGCGAGCCGCTTCCTCGCGGAATCGCGCGCGGGCTCGGTGATCGACGCGGACCGGGTGGTGAACGAGGTCGACATCGAGGTGACGGACGCGGCGCCCGCTCCGCGCTTCTCGCTCGACATGCTGCGGAACGGCGACGGCATCCAGATCATCGGCCTCGTCCCCGGCGTGAACGGCGGCGAAGAGGTCGCGGCCGCCATCGAGGACATCGCCGACGGGGCGGAAGTGACGGACATGGTCGAGACGGCGGACTATCCCGCGCCGGACACCTGGATCTCGGCGCTCGGCTTCGGATTCCGGGCGCTGGAACGGCTGCCGCGCTCGAAGGTCACGGTCTATGCCGACCGGGTCGAGGTCGAGGCGATCAGCGACAGCCCCGAACAGCAGGCGCTCTGGATCGCGGAATTGCAGCGCGCGCAACCGGCCGGCGTGGAGGTCATTCTCGACATCTCGGCCCCGCGCCCCGTCTTCTCGCCCTTCACGCTGCGCGCAGTGCGTACCCCCCAGGGCCTTCGGTTCGAGACCTGCTCGGCCGATACCGTGCGTGCGCAGGAACGGATCGTCACGGCCGCGCGTCGCGCCGGCGTCGAAGGCCAGGTGGAATGCCCCATCGGCCTCGGCGCGCCGAGCCCGACCTGGGCACAGGCGGTGGAGACGGGTCTCGCCGCGCTGACGGAGCTCGGGGCCGGGACGCTCGCCTTCACGGACGCCGACGTGACGCTGATCGCAGCGGCGGGCACCGAGCAGGACGAGTTCGACCGCGTCATCGGCGAGCTCGACGCGGCCCTGCCCGAGGTCTTCACGCTCACCGGCGTCCTGTCCGAGACGACCAGCGCCACCGCCGGACCCGCGCGCTTCTTCGCCACGCTCGACGCCGAGCGCGGGGTGAGCCTGCGCGGCCGCGTGCCCGAGGGCCCGGTGGGCGAGTCGGTCGCGGCCTTCGCCCTCTCGCTCTTCGGCCGCGAGCGCACGGACCTCGCCACGCGGGCCGTTCCGGACCTTCCGCAGGGCTGGGCGGTGCGCGCCATGGCGGGTCTGCGCGCGCTTGCGCGTCTGCACGACGGACAGCTCACCCTCGAGCCGGAGACGCTCAGCCTGCGCGGCCGGACCGGCGACCAGAACCTGCGCTCGGACCTCACGCGGCAGCTGAGCGAGGAACTCGGCGCCGGCGCCGATTTCCAGCTCGACATCCGCTACGACGAGGAGCTCGACCCGGTGGCCTCGCTGCCAACGCCCGAGGAATGCGTCGCCGCCATCGAGGCGGTGCAGGCCGAGAGCAAGATCGTGTTCGACCCCGGATCGGTCGAGATCACCGGCGCGGCCGCGGGCATCCTCGACCGCATCGCCGAGATCCTGCCCGACTGCATGCACGTGCCCATGGAGATCGGCGGCCACACCGACAGCCAGGGCCGCGAGGAGATGAACCTCGGCCTCAGCCAGAGCCGCGCGGATGCGGTGCTGAACGGCCTTCTGGCGCGCGGCGTGCTGGTGTCGAACCTGACCGCGCGGGGCTATGGCGAGACGCAGCCCATCGCGTCGAACGAGACGGAAGAGGGTCGCGAGCGGAATCGCCGCATCGAGTTCCGGCTGCAGGCCGAGGTGGACGCGCGCGAGGCGGAAGAAACCGAGGGCGCACCCGCGGCGGACGGGCCTTTCTCGCTTCGCCCGCAGGAACGGCCGGACAGTGTCGCGGAGGCCGCCGCCTCACGCGCGGACGAGGAGGAGTAGGCCCCGCATGGACAGGCTGCAATTCATCATCGCCATCGCGATCATCCTGTTCGTGGCCTTCGGTCTCGGCTGGCTCGCCCACTGGGTCGTCGCCCGCTTCAGCCGCGTGTCGAGCGCGGATCTCGGCGAGATGGAAGCACTCGCCCGGGCGCTGCACGACGCCGAGGAGACGCGCGACCAGGCCATCGCCTATCTCCAGAGCCGCGAGACGGAGCTGACCGGACAGCTCGGCCAGACCGAGGCCGAACTCCGCTCCGCGATGGAGGGACTGCGCGAGGCGCGCGCCGAGGTCGAGGAGCTTCGGGCCTATATCGAGCAGATGGCCGAGCCGCACGGCTGACGGCGGCTCACCAGCGGGACAGCGCGTCCTCGTCCTCGTCGCGCGCGGCGACCCATTCGGCGCCCGCGCCGGTGATCTCCTTCTTCCAGAAGGGTGCGCGGGACTTGAGGTAATCCATCAGGAACTCCGCCCCGGCGAAGGCGTCGGCGCGGTGGCGCGCGGCGGTCGCGACCATCATGATCGGATCGCCGGGTCCGAGGCGGCCGTGGCGGTGCAGGATCATCGCGGCGGAAAGGCCGAAACGGGCCATCGCCTCGTCGCGGATGCGGGCGAGCGCCTTCTCGGTCATGCCGGGGTAATGCTCGATCTCCATGACCTCGAGATCGCCGGACGCGACGTCGCGGGTGATCCCCGAGAAGCTGACGATCGCCCCCGCCCCCGCGACCGAGGCCGCGAAGGCGTTGAGCTCGGCCCCCATGTCGAAGGCCTCCTCCTGCACGCGCACGGGTTCCATCCCGCTCAGCCCCCGGTCATCGGCGGGAAGAAGGCGACCTCGCGCGCGCCGGCGATGGGCGCGTCGAACTCGACGAGGTCCTGGTCCACCGCCGCACGGATCGCCCGCGTGTCCGAGAAGGCGTGCGCGTACCCCTCGTCGCGCGCGGAGAGCTCGGCCACGAGGTCGGCCACGGTCGCGGCCTCGGTCTCGACCGTCTCCTGCGCCGTGCCGAGGCGTTCGCGCAGCCATGCGAAATAGCGGATCTCGATCTTCATGTCCGGCCCCCTCAGGCGTCGTCTTTCAGATAAGGCAGGGACTTCCGGAAGTAGTCCCACCCCGTCACCAGCGTCAGCGCCGCCGCGATCCACAAAAGGATCAGCCCGCCATAGGATGTGGCGATCAGTCCCTGGTATTTCCACCACAGGCCCACGTCGTCGGCGATCTCGCCCGAGAGGATGCCGTTCACGATCTCGGCCGACATGCCGAAGGTCTGCATGATGAAGTAATGGTCGAAGAGGCCCCATCCGAACAGGAGGGCGATGGCCACCATCTGCACGGTCGTCTTCCACTTGGCGAGGCTCGTGACCTTCAGGAGGCCCGCCTTCGCACCCAGGAACTCCCGCAGGCCCGAGACGAAGACCTCGCGGAAGAGGATCGCGGTGATCGGGATGAGCGTCCAGTCCGAGATGCCGTGGAGCCCGAGCAGCACGGCCAGCGCGATCACCACCATCGCCTTGTCCGCGATCGGGTCGAGCATCGCGCCGAAGCGGCTGATCTGGCCCCATTTCCGCGCGAGCCAGCCGTCGAGATAGTCCGTCAGCGACGCGAAGAGAAAGAGGATGAGCGCGACCCAGTCCGCCGTCGGCCGGGGCAGGACAAGGAACACGAGTCCGACGAGCGGCGCCGCCACGAGGCGCAGGACGGTCAGGGAATTGGGCACGGACCAGCGCATGGGCCGGGTGTATCCCGCCCGTGGGTCCGATGGAATGCCTCTCTTGCGCGGGCTCGTCATGGCCGGGGCCATGCGGACGGGATGGCGCGTGCGGTCTGCATCACTCGCCCAATCGCTCCCTCGGGTCCGGGGTTCCCGCGCACGGACCGGCCCGCGCGGAGACCACGCAAGTATTTGTTCGGGCCAATGTCGAATTCCGCGCATCGCGAGCGTCCATGGGGTATCGAAACCCTCAGACAGTCAGGAGTAACCATGGTTTTCGAAGTAACCCCTCTCTACGCGCTGCCGGTGGCGGCGATCTATCTGGCGCTCTGGTTCCGCGTCTCCTCGGTGCGCGGGACGGCGGGCGTGTCCTTCGGCGACGGCGGCGACGCCCTCCTCCTCCAGCGCATCCGCCAGCACGGCAATTGCGCCGAATGGTCGGCCTTCGTGCTGATCCTGATGATGCTGGCCGAGGGCATGGGTGCGCCCGCCCTCTGGCTGCACGTCTCGGGCGCGCTCCTGCTGATCGGACGGCTCGCACATCCCTTCGGGTTGGTCCCCGGCAATGCCGGCCACCCGCTCCGCTATCTCGGCAACGGCACGAACCTCCTCGCCGCGCTGGCGGCGATGGCGGCCATCGGCGCGCGTGTCCTCGGGCTCTGAAAGGGAAACGCCATGAAGTACATGATCCTGCTTTACGCCGAACCCGGGAAGGACCCCGTCCCCGGCACGCCCGAGTTCGACGCGATGATGGCCGAGTTCTTCAGTCTCGACGCGCGGATGAAGGACCGCGCGACCGTCCTCGCAGGCGAGGGCCTGCTGGGCGCGGACACCGCCGTCACCATCACCCGCCATGCCGGCCGGATCGAGACGACCGACGGGCCCTACGCCGAGACGCGGGAGCATCTCGGCGGCTTCTTCCTGATCGAGGCGGCGACGATGGAGGACGCGCTCGCCTTCGCAGCCGAGATTCCCGTGGCCCGTTACGGATCGGTCGAGGTGCGGCCGGTCGAAGTGTTCGAGCAGGAGTGACCCGATGAAATACATGCTTCTGATCTACAACGACCCCGCGCAGGAACCGGCCTACGGCACCCCCGCCTTCGACGAGATGATGGGCGGCTATTTCGCCGCCAACGAGCGCATGAAGGCCGATGGCGTCCTGCGGGCGGGCGAGGGTTTACAGGGCGTCGAGACCGCCACCTCCCTCCGCATCAAGGGCGGCAGGGTCGAGACGATGGACGGTCCCTTCGCCGAGACGCGCGAGCACCTCGGCGGCTACTACGTGATCGACGTGCCCGACCTGGATGCGGCGCTCGGATACGCCGCGCTGATCCCCTCGGCGCGGTTCGGCACGATCGAGGTGCGCCCGCTGATGGACTACGACCCGGCGGGCTGATCCCATGACGACCGCCCCCGGACCGGCCAGCGCCATCGGAGTGTCGAGGGAACTCGACCGTGTGATGCGGGCCGACCGGGGGCGGCTGCTGGCCATCCTCGCGGCGGGGCTGCGCGACCTCGCGCTCGCCGAGGAGGTGCTGCAGGAGGCCGCCGTCTCCGCGCTGGCGCATTGGGGGCGGTCGGGCCTGCCGTCGCAGCCCGCGGGCTGGCTTCTCAAGGTCGCGCGCCGCAAGGCCATCGACCGGCTGCGCGGCGCGGCGCGCGACGGGCGCAAGGCCGCGGCGCTGGCGGGCCTCGCCGAGGACGAGGCCGCACCCGAGCCGGAGGCGATCCCCGACGAGCGCCTGCGCCTGATCTTCGCCTGCTGCCACCCCGCGCTCGAGCCGAAGTCGCGCGTCGCGCTGACGTTGAGGACGGTCTGCGGCCTCACGACGCCCGAGATCGCGCGCGCCTTCCTCGACGCCGAGCCGACGATGGGCCAGCGCATCAGCCGGGCGAAGGCGAAGATCGCCGCCGCCGGCATTCCCTTCTCCGTGCCGGATGCCGAGCATTGGCCCGCGCGCCTCGGGACCGTGCTGACGAGCATCTACCTCATATTCACCACGGGTTACGTGGCGGGCCCCGGCGAGCCGCGCGACCTCTGCCTCGAGGCGGAGTACCTCGTGCGGCTGATCGACGGCCTGCGTCCCGGCGACGCCGAGGTCGAGGGCGCGCTCGCCATGATGCTCCTGACCGCCGCTCGCCGCGCGGCGCGGATCGGGCAGGACGGGGCGAGCCTGCCGCCCGGCGAACAGGACCGGAGCCTGTGGGACGAAGGGCGGATCGCGGAGGGGCGCGCCATCCTCGCACGCGCGGTGGCGCGACGGATGCCGGGCCCGTTCCAGATCAAGGCCGCCATCGCCGACTGCCAGATGGCCGAGGCCGGCCCCGACTGGCCGCAGATCGCCGCGCTCTACGGCGCGCTCTGGCGGCACGAGCCGACGCCGGTGGTGCGCCTGAATGGCGCCGTGGCGCTGGCCGAGGCGGGTGATCCCGCGCGCGGGCTGGAGATCGTGGAGGCGCTTGCGCCGGAGCTGCGCGACTACCAGCCCTGGCACGCGGCGCGGGCGGCGCTGCTCGTCATGACCGGGGCGCGTCAGGCTGCGGCGCTGGCCTACCGCCGCGCCATCGCGGACGCCCCCACGGTCGCGGATGCGCTGTTCCTGCAACGGCGGCTTGATGCGCTGAACGCGGTGCAGTCCGGCGGGCGGTCCGGCCGAAGAAAGGAATCGCCCTAGGGTTGCAAAGCGCCTAGACTGCACGCAGTTTCTGGCGTTCGAGGGTCACGGTCTTGCACAGCGCGCTTCAGGACAGGGTGCTGGAGGCGCATGACCGGCTGGCCGCCTGCGCGACCGAAAGCGCCCGGTGGGACGAAGCCTCCCGGCTCATGGGCGAGATCGGGGTGGACTGGATCACCGCGGGAACGGCGGCGCGCGGAATGCCCGAGGCGATCGCCATCGTCTCGAGCACGCCCGCCTCCCTCATGCGGGACTACATCGCCGCTCGGCTGCACGAGACCGACCCGTGGATGCGGCACTGTGCGCACAGCACCGCGGCCGATGCCGCCGATCTGGAGAACCTTCCCGCATCTGGCGGTCTGCTGGAGGAAGGGCATGCGCTCGTGCGCCTGCTGGCCGATCACGGGGTCGGATACGTGTGCCTCTCGCCCGCCTGGCGGGGCGAAAGGCCCGGCGGCATCGTCACCTATTGCCGGACACGGGACGGCGCGGCCTATCTGGATACAGACGAGGGGCGCGCCACCCAGAGGCTGCTGGTCGCCACCATCGCCGTCTGGTGCCGACCCGAGCACGCGGAAACGGGCAACCGGCGCTATCGGACCGGCCCTTCGCTGAGCCCGCGCGAGATCGAGACGCTGCATCTCCTGTCGCTCGGGCTGCGAAGCTCCGAGATCGCGTGGCGGATGGGCATCGAAAACGTCACGGTCGGCAAGCACGTCGCCTCGGCCCGCCGGAAACTGGGCGCGCGGACGCGGGAACAGGCGCTTGCGGTGGCGCTTCGGGACGGGCTTCTGACGCCACCGGTATGAGTCTTGATACCTAGGCGGGACACGGCGAACCGATAGCATCGGGGGCATCGAAACCGTTGCCATGACAGCGGGCCTGTGCCCGCCATCGGCAAGCCAGACCGGGAACCCGTCATGATCTCACGCCGCCTTGCCCTTGCCCTTGCCCTTGCGCTCAGCCCGATGGCTGCCCTGTCCCAAGGTGCCAACGAAATTCCCTACCGCGAGAGCGTGACGTTGAGCGTCGGGGAATCGGCCGTGATCTACGGCTATCGCGGGGAGTGCGGGCAATTGCCCGGTGCGGGCGAGGTGCGGGTTCCGGCACTCTCGACCGGAACGCTGAGCATCGGGCGGCCGGGTCAGCGCCAATCCCGCCGCTGCGGGGGAACCACGCCGGCGGTCGAGATCATCTTCACGGCGACGACACCCGGACGGGAAACCTTCGAGTTGCAGGGCGACCGTATCCGTGTCCGCGTGCGGAACTGAGACGGGGCGCTACCCGCGTTCCTGGAAGTAATCGTAGATCTTCTGCGCGAGCGCCTCGTTCACGCCGTCCACGGCCTTGAGATCGGCGAGGTTGGCGCGGCTGACCGCCTTGGCGCTGCCGAAATGCGCCAGGAGCGCCCGCTTGCGGGTGGCGCCGACGCCGGGGATGTCGTCGAGGGGCGTGGCCGAAACCGCCTTGGCGCGTTTGGCACGGTGGGCGCCGATGGCGAAGCGGTGCGCCTCGTCCCGCAGGCGCTGGACGAAGTAGAGGACGGGGTCGTTGCGTTTCAGCGCCATGACGGGTTGGCCGGGGCGGTGGAACTCCTCCTTGCCCTGGTCGCGGTCGATGCCCTTGGCCACGCCGATGAAGGGCACGTCCTCGATCCCGAGATCGTCGAGGATGCCCTTCACCGCCGAGACCTGCCCCGCGCCGCCGTCGATCAGGAGAAGGTCGGGCCAGGCCTCGCCCTCGCGGTCGGGGTCCTCCTTCAGGAGGCGCTCGAAGCGGCGGGTCAGCACCTCCTTCATCATGCCGAAGTCGTCGCCGGGCGTGAGATCGGTTCCGCGGATGTTGAACTTGCGGTACTGCGACTTCACGAAACCCTCGGGTCCGGCGACGACCATCGCGCCGACGGCGCTCGCGCCCTGGATGTGGGAGTTGTCGTAGATCTCGATCCGGCGCGGCGGCGCCTCGAGGTCGAAGGCCTCGGCCAGCCCCTCGAGGAGCGTCGACTGCGCCTGCCCCTCCGCCAGCCGCCGCGCGAGGCTCTCGCGGGCATTGCGGAGCGCGCTGTCGATCAGTTCGGCCTTCTCGCCCCGCTGCGGCACCAGGAGCTCGACCTTGCGCCCGAGCTTCTGCGAGAGCGCGTCGGCCATGAGGTCCATGTTCTCGACCGGGTGCGAGAGGATGATCTGCCGCGGCGGCTCCTTCTGGTCGTAGAACTGGCCGAGGAAGGCCTCGAGCACCTCGGGCTCCTCGATGTCGGGACCGACGCGGGGGTAGAAGTCGCGGTTGCCCCAGTTCTGGTTGGCGCGGATGAAGAAGACCTGCACGCAGGCCTGCCCCCCCTCCATGTGGAGCGCGATGATGTCGGCCTCGCGCACGCCGCGCGGGTTGATGCCCTGCGAGGACTGCACGTTGGTCAGCGCCCGGATGCGGTCGCGGAGCGCGGCGGCGCGTTCGAACTCCATCGCCTCGGAGGCCTCCGCCATCTGCGCGGCGAGTTGCGCCTGGAGGTCGGTCGTGTCGCCCTTGAGGAAGCGCACGGCATCGGCGACCGAGGCGGCGTAGTCCTCGGCGCCGATGTGGCCGACGCAGGGGCCGGAGCAGCGCTTGATCTGGTAGAGCAGGCAGGGGCGCGTGCGGCTGTCGAAGGTCGCGTCCGAGCAGTTCCGCAGCAGGAACACCTTCTGGAGCTGGTTCAGCGTGCGGTTGACCGCACCCGCACTCGCGAAGGGGCCGAAATAGTCGCCCTTCTCGCGCTTGGCGCCGCGGTGCTTCTTGATCTGCGGATAGGGGTGCTCGCGGCTGACGAGGATGTTGGGGAAGCTCTTGTCGTCGCGGAGAAGCACGTTGTACTTCGGCTTGAGCTGCTTGATCAGGTTCTGCTCGAGCAGCAGCGCCTCGGTCTCCGTCCGCGTCGTCAGGAACATCATCGAGGCCGTCTCGCGGATCATCCGCGCGATCCGGGGGGAGTGTCCCGACGGCTTGGCGTAGTTCGAGACGCGCTTCTTCAGCGCCCGCGCCTTGCCGACGTAGAGCACCCGGCTCTGGGCATCGAGCATCCGGTAGACGCCCGGCGAATTGTCGAGCGAACGGAGGTATCCGTGGATCACCTCGTGGCCCGTCTTGGCCTCCGTCCGGGTCTCTTCGGGCATCGGTTCGGCCTCATTCCGATTCTCGGCGCGGCTGCACCGTACTTGCGGCGAATTCAAGGCTCCAGCTATCCCCCACTGCTGTGGATATCCTTGCGGAGAATTGCAGGGCCAACCGGATTTTTCCTTGTTTTCGGCCCGCTTCTGGAGACTGCACGTTTTTTATGCACTTTTTCAAGGCACTGTTTTCAATGAATTATTTTTGTTCTTTCCGCCTGTTTTACAACACCGCAACGGTGGGTTAACGCGACTGTTACCTGAGCGTCCGCGGTGGAGAAATGCCCACGGAGCGCCCGGGGCCGCCTACTCGACCCCGAGGACGTCCGGCGTGGCCCAGGCGAGGTGCTGGCCGCCATCCACGCAGATCAACTGCCCCGTCACGGCCCGCGCCGAAAGGAGGTAGTCGAGAGCGGCGCAGATCCCCTCCGGGTCGGCGCCGCGGCCGAGCACGGTGGCTGCGCGCTGGCGGGCGAAGTGGCCGTCGGACTGCCGCGCGCCCTGCATCGTCGGACCCGGACCGATGGCGTTGACGCGGACGTGCGGCGCCAGCGCCTGCGCCGACGTGCGGGTCAGCGCCCAGAGCCCCATCTTGGCGATGGTGTAGCTCATGAACTCGGGCGTGAGCTTGCGCACCCGCTGGTCGATCATGTTGACGATGAGGCCCTGCGCCTCGGGCTCGCCGTTCTCGTCCGGGCGGGCGGGCGGCACCTGCGCCGCCATCGCCTGCGAGAGCACGAACGGTGCGCGGAGGTTCGACTCGTGGTGCCGGTCCCAGCTCTCGCGCGTGGCGGTCTCGATATTGTCGTACTCGAAGATCGAGGCGTTGTTGACGAGCACGGTAACGGGCCCGAGCGCTTCGGCCGCGCGCGGGAGGAGCGCCTGCATCTCGGCCTCGACCGTCAGGTCGGCGCGGAGCGTGACGGCCCGGCGGCCCATCTCGCGGATCGCCTCGGCGGTCGCCTCGGCCTCCGCCGCGCTGCCGGCGTAGTGAACGGCCACGTCGTGCCCGCGCTCGGCGAGCCTGAGCGCCATGGCGCGGCCGAGGCGCTTCGCGGCGCCGGTGACGAGTGCGGTCATGCCTATCCCCCTCTCACGCAAGAAGAAGCCAGATATAGGCCGCGTAGAGCACGGTAAAGGCCACGCCCACCCCGCGTCCCATGGACCAGCGCAGGAAGACGAAGGGCGCGAGGACGAGGGACGCGGCGAGCATCACCCAGATGTCGAAGCCGAGGATGCCCGGATCGACGGGGATCGGCCCCACGAGGGAGGAGATGCCGATGATCGCAAGCAGGTTGAACATGTTTGACCCGATCACGTTGCCGAGGGCCACGTCCGCGTGCTTGCGGATCGCGGCCATGACGGTCGTGGCGAGTTCGGGCAGCGAGGTGCCGACGGCCACGAGGGTCAGGCCGATGACCGTCTCGCTCACACCGTAGGCCGTCGCGATGGCGACCGAGCTGTCCACCAGGAGGTC
This sequence comes from Roseicyclus sp., assembly GCF_052168335.1. GTDB lineage: Bacteria > Pseudomonadota > Alphaproteobacteria > Rhodobacterales > Rhodobacteraceae > Roseibacterium. The sequence goes on from NZ_JBQLZP010000279.1 coordinate 18,463, forward strand.
CGCCCCGAGCGGCAGGCCTGCGAGACCGAGCGCGACGTAGAGCGCGATGCGCCACCACGGCATGTCGGGGTCGGCCTCCTCGAGGAGGTCGTCGTCGACGGGCGCGGCGGCGGCGGCCTCGCTCGCGGCGACGCGATGGGCCCTGGCCGAGCGCGCCGCGTCGAGCAGCACGAGCGACAGGAGCCCGAGAAGCACGAGCCCCTGCCACCAGCCGAAGGGACCGGCGAAGGCCAGCGCGATGAAGACGAGCGTGCCGCCCAGCATGAAAAGATACGTGCGCCGCGTGTCGCTTCCGGCATGAAGCCCCGAGAGGATCGCCGGAATGCCGAGGACGAGGAGCACGTTCGCCGTGTTCGAGCCCACGACGTTGCCGAGCGCCAGGCCCGGCACACCGTCGAGCACGGCATTGATCGAGATGATGAGCTCGGGCGCGGAGGTGCCGAAGGCCACGATGGTCAGCGACACGATCAGCGCCGGGATGCCCAGCCGGAGGCTCAGGTTCACCGCGCCCTTCACCAGGATGTCGCCGGCGAAGAGGAGGATGACGAGGCCGAGCCCCGCCAGGGCGAATTCCGTCAGCATGCGCTCAGTCCCGCCCCTCTTCGCAATGCGGACAGCGTCCGCCCTGCAGGTCGTATCGGCCGCAGGTCTTGCAGAGCCGGGGCTTGGGCAGGTCGTCGCGGCGCGTCCTCTTCGGCAGCTTCGGGAGGCGCAGGCGTCCGAAGATCGCAAGCACCGCCATGAACACGAGGAAGAGGGAGACGATCTTCAGGATCACTGGAGGCCGAACCGCGCGTAGGCCGCGCGCTCCTCGAGGCCGGTGGCGATCTCGGAGGCGAGCGACAGGCCCACCCGACCGAAGAGGCTGCGCTTCGGGCCGTAGACGGCGAAGCGGGTCTTGTCGCCGTAGAGCGCCTTCATCTTCGGCACGAGATGGGCGACGCCGTCCGCGAGGCCCAGTTCCACCGACCGCGCGCCGGTCCAGAAGGCGCCGGTGAAGAGCTCGGGGTCATCGGAGAGACGCGCGCCACGGCGGGCCTTCACATGCGCGATGAAGGCCTCGTGGATGTCGGACTGGAGCGACTTCAGCCGGGCCACGTCCGCCTCCTTCTCGGGGCGGAAGGGGTCGAGGATCGACTTGGACTCGCCCGAGGTGTAGACGCGCCGCTCGACGCCGAGCTTGTGGATCGCCTCGGTGAAGCCGAAGCCCGCCGAAATGACGCCGATGGAGCCGACGATGGAGGAATGATCGGCCCAGATGTGGTCGGCGGCGCAGGCGAGCCAGTAGCCGCCCGAGGCCGCGACGTCCTCGACGAAGGCGTGGACGGGGAGCTTCTTCTCCTCGGCGAGGCGGCGGATGCGGGCGGCGATGAGCGAGGACTGCACCGGGCTGCCGCCGGGGGAGTTGATGGCGAGCGCCACCGCCTTCGGCTTGCCCCTGCGGAACGCGCGCTCGATCGCGGAGGCGATGCCCTGATCGCTGAGACCGGCGCCGCGCGGGTTCGCCATGATCGCGCCCTGCAGGCGGACGACGGCCACGACGGGGTCGGACGTCATGAAAGGGATGAAGCGTCTCATGTCGGGCGATGTAGAGGCGCGTGCCGAGGCCAGCAAGGCGCGGCGGCGGATTTGCGGGATTATGTGGCCCCGGCGCGCGCCGCCGGGCAGGCCGCGGAGCGAGGGGGCCGTCTGCCCCCTCGCGCTCCCCCGAGCGGTATTTGGAGAAAGATGAAGGGGCTATTGCGCCGTCCAGCCGCCGTCGACCGGGATCGCGGTCCCGGTGACGTTGTGCGCGATCGGCGCGCAGAGCCAGAGGGCGAGGGCGCCGATCTCGGCGGGGTCGGACATGCGCAGCGAGGGTTGCTTCTCGGCGAGAAGCTCGGCCACGCCGAGGTCGCGGTCGCCGCCATGAAGCGCCGCGCGCGCCTCGATCTGCGGGGCGAGGATCGCGGTCTCGGTCCAGCCGGGGCAGATGCAGTTGACGGTGACGCCGCCCTTCGCCCGGTCGCCGGCCGCCGCGTATTCCAGCGCGGCGACGCGGGAGAGGCCGACGAGCCCGTGCTTGGCGGCGACGTAGGGCGCCTTGTCCCGCGAGGCGACG
>NZ_JBQLZP010000280.1:0-2723 GCF_052168335.1 Roseicyclus sp.
CGGTCAGCCGCGAGCCGTCGGTGCCGCCGCGGATCACCGCCTCGATCGGCTCCACGCCGAGGTCGCGCAGCGCGTCGCGGGCAAGCTCCACCGGCGTCATGTCGTCCTCGAGCCAGTAGCGCATGTTGCGGTATTGCGGCGTGATCTCGACCTCGACTTTCGCGCGGGGCTCGGTCGCCGCGATGGCGGCTGCGACCTGCCGCACGAGGTCGCCCTTGGCCGCGAGCCCCTCCCGCTCGAAATCGCGCAGGATGAAACGCACCACCATGCGGTCCGCGCTGCCCTTCATGTCCACTGCATGGATGAAGCCCTCGCGGTGGGCGGTCGTCTCGGGCGTCATGGTCGCCTGCGGCAGCGTCTCGACGATGCGCGAGGCGAGATGGATCGCGTTCACCAGCTTGCCCGTCGCCTCGCCCGGATGGATCGAGACGCCGGTGACGGTGACGACGCAGAAATCGGCCGAAAAGGTCTCGTAGATCACCTCGCCCGCGTCGCCGCCGTCGAAGGTATAGGCGAAGTCGACGCCCAGATCCTTGGGCAGCCTCGGATCGACGCCGCGCCCGATCTCCTCGTCGGGGGTGAAGGCCACGCGGATCGTCGGGCGCGGCAGGTCGGGGTTCTCCAGCAGGTGCCGCGCCGCCGTCATGACGATGGCGATGCCCGCCTTGTCGTCGGCGCCGAGCAGCGTCGTACCCGACGCGGTCACGATGTCCTCGCCGATCTTGGTGGCGAGATAGGGAAAGTCCTCCGGCGAAAGCACGAGGTCGGGCGCGTCGGGAAACGTGATTGCGCCGCCGTTGTAGCCCCGGATCACGCGGGGCTTCACGCCGGTCGCGCTGAACTGCGGCGCGGTGTCGACATGGGCGAGAAAGCCGATGGTGGGACCGGGCACGTTGCCGGGAATGGTCGCGATGACGGTGCCGTACTCCGTCTTGGTGACGTCGGCCGCGCCGATCCCGTGCAGCTCCTCCACCATGAGGTCGAGCATCGCGTGCTGGATCGCCGTCGAGGGCTGCGCCGGGCTGTCCATGTCGGACTGGCTGTCGATGGCGGCATAGCGGCAGAGCCGCGCCTCGAGTTCGGCGTCGAAATCGCGCATTGGGTGTCCCTCCTGTCGGACGGCGCGATCAGGGCGCGCGGCGGGCAGGATGTCAACCTGGGGTCACGCGCGCCACAGCACCTGCCCGCGCGGCAGCCTGTCGGGCAGCCGGGTGAGCGTCAGGCCCGCCGCCTCGGCCATGGCGCGGAGCGCGGGCTCGGTCAGGTGATACGGCGGCCGGTCGGGATGGGTCACGACGCCGTCGGGCTGGCGCAGCGGTCCCGCCTGCCCTTCCGGCGCGAGGAAGACGGTGAAGAGGAACACCGGCCGCGCAGGCCAGCGCCGCGCGATGCACTTCAACGCCTCGGCGCTCGTTTCGGGCGGAAGATGGGTGAAGACCCCGAAGGCGATCAGGAAATCCGGCGCGTCGGGCAGGCCGGGGAAGGCGAAGGTCGCATCCTCGACCAGATGCTCCTCCGGCAGGCGCGCGGGGTCCGCCAGCTCCGCCTCGCGCCCGCGCAGCATGAGCGCCCGGCTCGCGTCGGTGGCCCAGTACTTGCCCGGCTCGAGGAAGGGCACCGCCTTGCAGCCGAGGCGCAGCGATCCCGCGCCGATGTCGATGAGGGTGTGGTGGGGCTCGAGCCCCTGCGCGCGGAGGAGCGCCAGTTGCAGCCGCCCGATCTCGTCCCAGCGGCCGCCGACGATGTCGCGGTGCCGCCCCTCGGCCAGTGCGCGGTCGTAGAAGCCGGGCACGAGATAGGGCGAGGCGGCCCGCGTCATGGCAGGCGGCGGCCCCGCCGCGACGGGGCCGCCCGTTCCATCAGGCGAGGCTTTCGTCGATACCCTTGCAGGCGTCGACAAGGCCCTTAACGGCGCTGACCGAGTTGTCGAACATCGCCTGTTCGTCCTTGGTCAGCTTGATCTCGACGATCCGCTCGATGCCGCCCGCGCCGATCACGGTCGGCACGCCCACGTACATCCCCTTGAGCCCGAACTGCCCGTCGCAATAGGCCGCGCAGGGCAGCACGCGCTTCTGGTCCTTGAGGAAGGCCTCGGCCATCTCGATGGCGGAGGTCGCGGGCGCGTAGAAGGCCGAGCCGGTCTTCAGGAGGCCCACGATCTCGGCCCCGCCGTCGCGCGTGCGCTGCACGATGGCGTCGAGCTTCTCCTTCGTGGTCCAGCCCATCTCGACGAGGTCGGGCAGCGGGATGCCCGCCACGGTCGAGTAGCGGACGGAGGGCACCATCGTGTCGCCGTGGCCGCCGAGCACGAAGGCGGTCACGTCCTTCATGGAGACGTCGAACTCCTCGGCGAGGAAGTGGCGGAAGCGCGCGCTGTCGAGCACGCCCGCCATGCCGCAGACCATGTGGTGAGGCAGACCCGAGAACTCGCGCAGCGCCCAGACCATCGCGTCGAGCGGATTGGTGATGCAGATGACGAAGGCGCCGGGCGCGTGCTTGGCGATCCCCTCGCCCACCGACTTCATGACCTTGAGGTTGATGCCGAGCAGGTCGTCGCGGCTCATCCCCGGCTTGCGGGGCACGCCGGCGGTGACGATGCAGACGTCGGCGCCCGCGATGTCGGCGTAGTCGTTGGTGCCCTTCAGTTTCGCGTCGAACTTCTCGGAGGGTCCGCTTTCGGCGATGTCGAGCGCCTTGCCCTGCGGGGTGCCCTCGGCGATGTC
>NZ_JBQLZP010000281.1:0-9171 GCF_052168335.1 Roseicyclus sp.
CGTGATGGGCATCGGCCGACAGCGCGCTGCCCTGGCCGGTCTCGAAATACATCAGGTTCGCGCCCTCGGGCGCACGGCCGAGCGCGCGGACGGCCTCGTGGGCCTCGTCGAGGAGGGCGAGCGTCACGCCGAAGCCCGCGTTGGCCTTCTCCGAGCCCGCGACCGACTGGAAGACGAGATCGACGGGCGCCCCGCGCTCCATCGCGGCCAGCGCGGTCGTGACGTGGCCCAGCACGCAGGTCTGCGTGGGGATGTCGAGCTGCGACCGGATCGCGTCCAGAACCTCGCAGATGCGGATGTAGTCGGGCAGGCCGTCCGTCGCCGGGTTCACCCCGATCACCGCGTCCCCCGCCCCCATGAGGAGGCCGTCGAGCGCCGAGAGCGCGATGCCGCGGCTGTCGTCGGTGGGGTGGTTCGGCTGGTTCCGGGTCGAGAGCCGCCCGCGCAGCCCGACGGTGGAGCGGAAGCGCGTCACGACCTCGATCTTCGCCGCCACCGCGATCAGGTCCTGCGCGCGCATGATCTTCGACACCGCGGCGGCCATCTCGGGCGTCACGCCCCAGGCGATGCCGGCGATCTCCCGCCCGGTCGTCGCCGGATCGAGCAGCCAGTCGCGGAAGCCGCCCACCGTCAGCGCGGCGACGGGTCCGAAGGCGAGCGCGTCATGCTGCGCGAAGATGAGGTCCGTGACCGCGTCGCCCTCGACTTCGAGCAGGTCCGCCAGGAAGTCCGACAGCGGCACGTCCGCCAGCGCGTGCTGCGCGGCGATCCGTTCGAGCGGGCCGTCTGCCGCGAGGCCGGCCAGCGCGTCGCCCGAGCGCGCGGGCGAGGCCCTGGCCAGCAGGACCTTCAGCGAAGGGAAGGCGTGGACGGTGCCGTCGATGGTCGCGCGGTAGGGCATGGGCGCGACTTCAGCACGCGCTCCGCGACCGGGCAAGCCGTCAGCTCTCGGCCCCTGCGCCCCATTCGCCCATCGCCCGCCAGACGGGCGCCAGCGCCGCGCCGCGCTCGGTCAGGCCGTAATCGACGCGGGGCGGGACGCTGCCCGCGCTCCGCCGCCAGATCAGCCCGTCCTCCTCGAGCCCGCGCAGCGTCGCGGTCAGGACGCGCTGCGTCACCGGCGGCAGGCTCCGCTGAAGCGCATTGAAGCGCATCGGCCCGCCCTCGAGGCGGAACAGGACGAAGAGCCGCCACTTGCCCGTCAGAATGCGGAGCGTGCGCTCGACGGGACAGTCCTCGGGCGTGCCGTCCATAAGCGGTATCCTTTTTGTGCGTACTTGCCGATACGGATGCAAGACGACATGTCGGCTCCATCTGTCAAGCATCGAGAGGGACGACATGAACATCCTGCTTCTGGGCGCGACCGGCCGGACCGGCCGCCTGATCGCCGAGCGGCTTCTGGCCGAGGGCCACGCGGTGCGGTCGCTCGGCCGCCGCGACCCGGGGATCGGCGGGCTCGCCTTCACGAAAGGCGAGGTCACGGACGCGGGCGACCTGTGTGCTTCGCTCGCGGGTATCGACGCGGTCGTCTCGGCGCTGGCCTCGAGCAACGCAGACCCGGTCTGTTCCCGCGCGGCGGAGGCGCTGATCGTTGCCTCGGGGGCTCGCGCACTGCGCTTCGTCACCATCGGCGGCGCGGCGGTCGATGCCGAGGGCGACGCGAAGGGCCTCGCCGACCGGGCCATCGGCGGGATCATGAAGCTGGTCGCGGGCCGGATGCTCGCCGACCGGCAGCGGGAATACGCGCTCCTCCGCGCCTCCGCGCTCGACTGGACGATGCTGCGCCCGCCGCGCCTGACGGACGCCCCGGCCACAGGATCGTGGCGGCTCAGCTTCGACCGGCCGGCGGGCACCCAGATCGCGCGCGCCGACCTCGCCGCCGCGGCGGTGGAGGCGCTGGGTCGGGCGGACCTGTCGCGCCGCGCACCCTTCGTCGCGGGAGGGCGCGCCGCATGAGCAGGGAGCGCCTGTTCGTCGGGATCGACCCGCTCTGCGGCTGGTGCTACGGGATCGTGCCGGCGCTCCGCGCGCTGGAGCAGGCCGAACCGGACCTGCCCCTCCGCGTCGTCATGGCAGGCCTCGTCACCGGGGCGCGCGTCGGCCCCTACGCGGAGATGGAGACCTACATCCGGGGCGCCTCAGAACGCCTCCGCGCCGTGACGGGGCGCGCGCCGTCCGAGGCGTTCTATGAAACCATCCGCCGCCCCGGGGTCCTGGGCGACAGCGCCCCGCCCTGCTTAGCCATCGCCCATGTGGCGAAGCACGCGCCGGACCGGGCGCTCGGCTTCGCGCATGCAGTCGTCGAGGCGCATTTCGGGGAGGGCATGGACCTGAACGATCCGGACACCTACCGGACGCTGTTCGACCGGATGGGCCTCGACCTCGCGGTGCCGGACCTCACGGACCGCGACGCGGCGGCGCACGCCTGGACCGAGGGCCGCGCCCTTTGCATCCGGCGCTTTCCGACGCTGATCCTGAGGCGCGGCGGAACGATGACGGCGCTTCCGACGGAATACGACCCCGCGCGCCTCCGGGATCTCGTGGCGCGCGCGCGGCGGGGCTGAGCCCGCCCGCGCGCGCCGGCGCGGAGGTCAGCCGTCGTCCGTGTCCTCCGGTGTCCCGTGCTCGGCATCGGTGCCGCCGGACTCCTCGGTGCCATCGGTCTCGCCGTCGGCATCCTCACCGTCGGTTGCGCCGTCTTCGCCGCCGTCCCAGCCCTCCGTCTCGGAGTCGAGGTAGGCGACGATCGCGTCCCGGTCCTCCTCGTCGCGGACACCGGTGAACGCCATGCGGGTGCCGGGCAGGTACTCGCGCGGGGCCTCGATGAAGGCCTTGATCTCCTCGGGAACCCAGGTGATGTCCGCCTCCTGCATCGCCGACGAGTAGCGGAAGCCTTCCACGATACCCGCCTCGCGCCCGACGACGTCGTGCAACGACGGCCCGACGAGGTTCCGCCCTTCCTCGAGCGAGTGGCACGTGGCGCAGAGGCGCTGATACAGCCGCTCGCCCTCCTCGATGGCGTCGTCCTGTCCCAAGGCCGGCGCGGCGGCGCAGGCGGCGAGGGCGAGGATGGCGAATGCCTCTCGGTGTAGCATCTGGGTCTTCCTTCCTTCGTGGTGCGGATCGATATGGCAACCCCGGCGGAGGGTCGCTTGTTCCGCACCCCCGTCAGCCGCTCCGCACGTCGCGGTCGTCGTGGAACTCGGCGGGCGGCGCGGTGGCCTCGATGGCGGTGAAGGCCTCCTCGATGCGGTAGCGGTGCTCGGCGCCCGCGGGCACCAGCCAGCAATCGCCCGGATTGAGGACGATCTCCTGCCCCTCGAGCTCCAGCCGCGCGCGGCCCGCGATGACGTAGCCCACGGTCTCGTAGTCGCGGCGGTGGCGCATGTCCGCTTCGCCCTTCGGCACCTTCTCCCAGAGCCGCATGGAGAGCCGCTTGCCCGCCACGAGGTATTTCTGGCCCATCTCGCCGAGCGGCGAATGGTCGGAGGTCACCTTCTTGATCGTGCTGTCCTTGGTCATGTCGCGTCTACCTTCCCGGGCAGTGCGTGAGCCTTGAGCAGGGCGCCTGATCCGCCTCGATTCTCCGTCCTGGGAGAAACGGGCCCGGCGCCTCGCGGGTTCCGCCTCAGCCCGCGCGGAGACCGGCGACCCCGGCGCCGAGGGTCAGGACGAGCGCGAAGAGCCCGAAGAAGCCGACCGCAAGGAGCCAGGGCCCCGAGCGTCCCGGCAACCGGTCGGCGAGGGGGCCGAGAACACGCGAGCGCGAGACGGCAGCGGCATAGAGCGGCAGGGCGCTGACGAGCGTGGCGTAGAGGTAGACGCCCGAGACGTTCTCGAAGTGTGCGGCGCGCGCCAGCGTCGGCGCGACGACGCCGAGCGCGGTCGCGGGACTGCCGCCGAAGGAGCCGAAGGCCCGCGCCGAGGCCACGTAGATCGCCGCGTGGAGGGCCACGAAGAGGACGAGCCGCGCGGCCATGTCGATCGCGATGGCGCCCACCGCGTCGCCCCGGCCCGGCCGGTCGTCGAGCGCGGCGAAGAGGACGAAGGCGACGTAATTCACGGCCAACACCACGGGCAGCCCGTTCGTGACCACCTGCCGGAGGAAGAGCGACAGGGCGGGGCCTCCGCCTGCAAGCGCGGCGCCGAAGCCGGGCGTCAGCGCGACGTAGAGCGCCAGGAGAGGCACCAGCCCCGCGAGGCTCACGAGGATCGTGCGCCACGCGAAGCGCGCGAAGGGCATGTCGAGCGAGAGGAGCCGCTGCACGGGGGGCTGCATGGGCCCGACCCAACCATCCGGAGCGGCCGGTGTCGAGACCTCAGACGCCGCAGTCGTAGAAGCCCCGGTAGCCGACCGTCAGCCCCTGCTCGAGCGCGAAGACGAGTTCCGCGTCGCTCCGCCAGTCCGGGTCCGCCGCTTCGCGGACGCTCATCGTGACGCCTTGCGCGCCCCAAGCCATGCTGTCGGCCGCCTCCTGCCGTTCGAGCGGCACGATGACGCCGTTGAGGCTCATGAGTCCGCCTTCGGGACTGGTCCATAGGATCGGGTCCTCCCCCCGGACACGCCGGAACCCGCAGTCGAGCGCCCCCGTCGGCGTGCCGTCGGGCAGGTCCGCCAGGGACAGGGGCGCGGGATCGACCGTCGCGATCCGCACGCTGTCCAGCGCCTCCTCGATCGTGCCGACCTCGGGCGGCGGGTCCTCGTAGATCTCCCCGACCTCGGCGCCCCGGTCGAGCTCCGCGATGAGATACCGCATCTCCGCAACCTCGCGGTTCTGCGCCAGCTCGATCTCGCGGGCGAGCTTCCGCACGCGCGCGTCGGTCAGTTCCGCGCGCTGCGAGGTCATGATCGCGATGGAATGGTGCGGGATCATGGCGGCCATGAACGACCGGTCCTGCACCGTCTCCTGGCTGCGGACGAGCCAGAGCGAGACGGCGAAGACGATGACGCTGCCCGCGAAGATCGCGGCGTTGATCGCGCGGCTGGAATACATGGACAGCATGTAGCCCAGCATGATGACCGCCATGGTCGCGCCCATCAGGAGCGCCATGTAGGTCCGCGTCTCGGACCAGAAGACGTGCTCGAGCGCGTAGGTGTTGAGATACATCAGCACGAACATCACGATTGTCGAGGTCGCGATCATCGCGCCGAACCGCCAGTAGGACATGGGACATCTCCTCCTTCCCGGTCATCGCCGCGCGCCACGCGGCCCGCGGGATCAACGGAAAGGGGGGCGCCCGCGTTCCCTCAGGCGGCGTCGTAGCGGGTGAAGACCTCGGTGCTGCCGTCGCGCCGGATGAGGAAGACGTCGTAGGCCTCGCGCGCCTCCTCGGGGCCCATGCCGGGCGAGCCGTAGGGCATTCCGGGCACGGCGAGGCCCACGGCGTCCGGCCGCTCGGACAGGAGCCTGCGGATGTCGGCGGGCGGCACGTGGCCCTCGATGACGTAGCCCGCGATCCCGGCGGTGTGGCAGGAGATCATGTCCCGCGGGATGCCCGCATCGATCTTGTGGCGCATGAGGAGCGTGCCGAGCGCGTTCTCGACGGTCACGTCGAAACCGTCCGCCGTGAGGATGCGCGCCCAGGCCTCGCAACAGCCGCAGTTGGGGTCGCGGAGCACGTGGATGGCGAGCGCCGCTCCCTGCGCGCGGACCATGTTCGGCGCGGATACCGCCAGCGCCGCGCCGCCGAGGATCAGTCCGCGTCTCGTCATGTGGGTCATGCTCGTCTCCTTCATCACCGTGTCGCCTGCGTGTTCCAGTGCATCGTCGCTTGCCATCCACACTCACCCCGTGCCGAAACGGCCGGAGGCCCCGCTCCGGCGCGGCTCGGCGTCGGCCTCCGCGAGGTCGCGCAGGATCGGGCAGTCGGGCCGGTCGTCGCCGTGGCAATGCCGCGCCAGCGTCTCGAGGGTGTCGGCCATCTCCTCCAGTTCGCGGATGCGGCGGCGGAGGTCGGAGACCTGCGCGAGGGCGAGGCGCTTGACGTCCGCGCTCTGCCGCGAGCGGTCGCCCCAGAGGCCGAGAAGCTCGCCGATCCCCTCGACGCTGAAGCCGAGGTCGCGCGCCCGCCGGACGAAGCGCAGCCGGTGCACGTCCTGTTCGGAATAGACGCGATAGCCCGCCTCGGTCCGCGCGGCGGCGGGGATGAGGCCCGTCTCCTCGTAGTAGCGGATCATCTTGGCCGAGACGCCCGAGGCCTTGGCCGCATCGCCGATGTTCATGCGTTCCTCTCCCATCGCCGCGCTCATTCCGCCGGGGCCATGCGGGCCCGCGCCACCGGCCCGGCCGGCGCCGCCTCCTCGCGGAGGGGCGGCGACCAGCGGCGGAGCCGCAGCGCGTTGCCGAGCACGAAGACCGACGACAGCGCCATGGCCCCCGCCGCGAAGACGGGCGACAGAAGGATACCGAAGGCCGGCCACAGGACACCCGCCGCCACCGGGATCAGCGCGGTGTTGTAGGCGAAGGCCCAGAACAGGTTCTGGCCGATGTTGCCCAGCGTCGCGCGCGAGAGCGCGATGGCGTTCGGCACCCCCTCGAGCGAGCCCGACATGAGCACCACGTCCGCCGCCTCGATGGCGATGTCCGTGCCCGTCCCGATGGCGAGGCCCACATCCGCCTCGGCGAGCGCGGGGGCGTCGTTGATCCCGTCGCCGACGAAGGCGAGGCGGCCATGCGCCTCCTTCAGCCTGCGGACGGCGTCCACCTTGCCCTCGGGCAGCACCTCGGCCACGACCTCGTCGATGCCGAGCTGTCGGGCGATGGCCTCGGCCGTCCGCGCGTTGTCGCCGGTGATCATCGCGACCCTGAGGCCGAGATCGTGCAGGGCCGCGATGGCCCTGGGCGTCGCGGCCTTGATCGGGTCGGCGACCGCGACGATGGCGGCGAGTTCGCCCCCGATCGCGGCATAGAGCGGCGTCTTGCCCTCGTCGGCGAGGCGCCGGGCGGTCGCCGCGAAGGTGGCGACGTCGTGGCCGAGGGATGCCATGTAGCGGTCCGCGCCGATCTCGACGCGGATACCGTCGGCCTCCGCAGCGACGCCCATGCCGGTCACGCTGCCGAAGCCCGTCGCCTCGGGCAGGGCCAGGCCGCGCGCCTCCGCCGCCTCGACGATGGCGCGCGCGATGGGGTGCTCGGAGCGCGCCTCGACCGCCGCGATCCGCGCGAGGACGGCGTCCCGGTCGAAACCCTTCGCCACGTCGAGGTCGGTCAGCCTCGGCCGCCCCTCGGTCAGCGTGCCGGTCTTGTCGAGCGCGACGATGCGCGCCTCCTTGAGGAGTTGCAGCGCCTCGCCCTTGCGGAAGAGGACGCCCATCTCGGCCCCGCGTCCGGTGCCCACCATGATCGAGGTCGGCGTGGCGAGGCCCATGGCGCAGGGGCAGGCGATGATGAGGACCGCGACCGCGTTCACGAGGCCGAAGGTCAGCGCGGGCTCCGGCCCGAAGATCAGCCAGACCGCGAAGGTCAGCGCGGCGAGCGTCATGACGGCGGGGACGAACCACATCGTCACGCGGTCCACCAGCGCCTGGATCGGCAGCTTGGAGCCCTGCGCCTCCTCGACCATGCGGATGATGCGGGCGAGCATCGTGTCCGCCCCCACCGCCGTCGCCCGGAACACCAGCGCGCCGGTCTGGTTCACCGTGCCGCCCACCAGCGTGGCGCCCGCGCCCTTGGCGACGGGCACGGGCTCGCCGGTGATCATGCTCTCGTCGACGTAGCTCTCGCCCTCGGTCACGTCGCCGTCGACCGGAATGCGTTCGCCCGGACGCACCTCCACGAGGTCGCCGGGGACGACATCCCCGATCCCGATCTCGACGGTCCGGCCGTCGCGCCGGACGCGCGCGGACTTGGCCTGCAACCCGACGAGGCGCTGGATCGCCTGCGAGGTGCGGCCCTTGGCGCGGGCCTCGAGCCAGCGGCCGAGAAGGATCAGCGTCACGATCACGGCGGCCGCCTCGAAGTAGACGTTCACCGTGCCCGCGGGCAGGAGGCCGGGCGCGAAGGTCGCGACGAGAGAATAGGCGTAGGCCGCCATCGTGCCGACCGCCACGAGGCTGTTCATGTCCGGTGCGGCCTTGAGGAGCGCGGGGAAGCCCTTGCGGTAGAACCTGAGGCCCGGACCCGCGAGGACCAGCGTGGTCAGCGCCGCCTGGATGTACCAGCTTTGCTGCATCCCGATCGTCGCCATGACCCAGTGGTGCATGGCCGGGATCAGGTGGCTGCCCATCTCGAGGACAAAGACCGGCAGTGTCAGCGCGGCCGCGATCAGGGTGTCGCGGCGCAGGGTCCGCGCCTCCGCCTCGCGCTTGTCCGCGGCGGAGGTGTCGGCAGTTGCCGCCTGCGTCACCTCGCGCGCGTCGTATCCCGCGCCGTCCACGGCGGCGATCAGCGCGGCGGCGTCGGCCCGGCCTGTCACGGTCGCCCGCTCCGTCGCGAGGTTCACCGAAGCGGCTTCGACGCCCGGAACGGCGAGAAGCGCCTTCTCCACCCGACCGACGCAGGAGGCGCAGGTCATGCCCTCGACCGCGAGGACGGTGGTGGCGGCGGGCACCTCGTAGCCGACATCCTCGACGGCTTGCACCAGCGCGGCGCGGTCGACGACCTCCGAGAAACGCAGATCGGCGCGCTCGGTGGCGAGGTTCACGTTCGCCTCGGCGACGCCCGGCACGGCGCGGAGCGCGCGCTCGACCCGGCCGACGCAGGAGGCGCAGGTCATGCCCTCGATGGGCAGGCTGAGGGTTTCGGGGGTCTTGCGAGCGGCGGTCACGGGTCGCGCTCTCCTTCCGGTGGAATCATCTGGTTCCGAACATGGGGGTTCCAATGATGGGAAGGTCAAGGGCGGGCCCGCGAAAACTCCACCTCTTGACCTTCCCATGGTGGGAAGCCCCATGATCCGCGGGACTCACGCGGACGGAGAAGACCGGGATGCAGTTCCACATCGAAAACATGACCTGCGGCGGCTGCGTGCGCGGCGTGACCAAGGCGATCCGGTCGGTCGATCCCTCCGCCGAGGTCGCGGCCGACATCCCGACCCACAAGGTCGACGTGACCTCCGCCCGCCCGGCGGAGGCGTTCCTGCCCGCGCTCGCGGGTGCGGGGTTCGAGGCCGTGCCGGTCTGATCCTCGGGGCGCGCCGACCGGCGCGAAGGAGCCGCTCAGGTCCTGCCTTGGC
>NZ_JBQLZP010000282.1:0-1172 GCF_052168335.1 Roseicyclus sp.
TCTCGAGCGTGTAGCCGGCCGGGTCGCGGAAGAAGAAGTGATAGACGCGGTACTGCGCCGACAGCGTGGGCGCGGCGGGGATGTCCACGCCCTGGGCGCGCAGATGGGCGTACCAGCCGTCCACGTCCTCGGCGACGAAGGTGAACACCACTCCGCCGACCACGCGCGGATTGTCGGTCGCGCGCGGGGCGCGGGCGCGGCAGACGCCGAGGAAGGCCGTGCGCCCCTCGGCCGCGGCGTAGATGCGGCACGAGCCCTGGTCCTGCACCAGCGTGAGCCCGAGCACGTCCTCGTAGAACCGCCACGAGGGCTCGGGCGGGTCGGCGTAGAGGAAGGTGACGGCCTGGCCGATCGGCGGGCGGGGGGGCGTGCTCATGACATGACGATCCTCCGGCCTGGGGCGCGCGGCAAGCGGGGCGGCAACCCGCCTTGACACACCGCCCCGGGCGTGGCCGTTCCCGACCGACCACGCGCCCGAGGACATTGTGACCGATACCCCCGAAACGCTGCCCCCCGAGCGGGCCGTCCAGCTCGCCGCCGAGTTCGGCCTGAAGCCCGACGAGCATGAGCGCGTGCTGGCGATCCTCGGCCGCGAGCCGTCGCTGACCGAGCTCGGCATCTTCTCGGTGATGTGGTCCGAGCACTGCTCGTACAAATCCTCCCGCGTCTGGCTGCGCGAACTGCCCACCCGCGCGCCCTGGGTGATCCACGGCCCGGGCGAGAACGCCGGCGTGGTCGCGATCGGCGACGGGCTCGCCGTGGTCTTCAAGATGGAGAGCCACAACCACCCGTCCTTCATCGAACCCTATCAGGGCGCGGCGACGGGCGTGGGCGGCATCCTGCGCGACGTCTTCACCATGGGCGCGCGGCCGATCGCCAACCTGAACGCGCTCCGCTTCGGCTCGCCCGACAACCCGCGCACGAAGCGCATCCTCGACGGCGTGGTGCGCGGCATCGGCGGCTACGGCAACTGCGTCGGCGTGCCGACGGTCGGCGGCGAGGTGAACTTCCACCCCGCCTATGACGGCAACCCGCTGGTCAACGCCATGACGGTCGGCATCGCGCCGGCCGACCGGATCTTCCTCTCGGCCGCCGCCGGCGTGGGCAACCCGGTCGTGTATGTCGGCTCCAAGACCGGGCGCGACGGCATCCATGGTCCCACCATGGCCTCG
>NZ_JBQLZP010000283.1:0-12925 GCF_052168335.1 Roseicyclus sp.
CCCGGGATCTCGGCCAGCGTCAGCGCCTCTTCGGCCGAGGCCGCTTCGATCACCTGGTGGCCGAGATCGGTCAGCGTCGTGCGGACGGCGGCGCGCAGCTCGGCGATGTCGTCGACGACGAGGATCAGGAGCGGCCGCGCCTCCGCCTCGGCGGGCTTGAGCGGCAGGCGCAGGCTGACCGAGGCGCCGCCCTCCGGCCGGTTGGCGAGGCGCACCTGCCCGCCCGCGAGCTTCGTCATGTCATAGACCATGGAGAGCCCGAGGCCCGATCCCTCCTCGCCCTTCGTGGTGAAGAACGGGTCGAGCGCGTGGCGGAGCGCGGTGGACGAGAAGCCGGGTCCGGTATCCGTCACCGTGATCTCGAGCCAGGTGTCCTGTATCGCGCGAAGGGACAGGCCGATCTCGCCCGGCCTGCCGCCGATGGCGTCGCGCGCGTTGAGGACGAGGTTCAAAAGGCTGTCCTGAAGGCTGTCGGCGTCCAGCAGGACGGCCGCATGGGGCACGTCGCAGCGGATGGCGAGGGCGATGCCCTGCGGCAGCGGCGCCCGCGCCAGCGGCGCGAAGCTGTCGAGGAAGTCGCGCAGGACCACCGGGGCGGGACGCATCTCCATCGGTCCCGACATGCGCGCGATCTTGTCGAGGAGGAGCCCGCCTCGCCGCGCGGCTGTCTTCGTGGCGCCGGTCAGCTCGAGCGCGCCCTGCGGCAGCGGCATCTTCTCGAGCCGCCCCTGGAGCCCCAGGATGATCGTGAGCAGGTTGGCGAAGTCGTGCGCGAGGCCGCTGGTCAGTTGCGCGGCCAGTTCGCGCTTGTGCGTCTGGGCGAGCGCGGCGCGCGCCTGGGCCTCCTCGGTCACGTCGGTCGAGAGGAGGTACACGCCGGTGATCGGCTCGCCCTCGCCCGTCCGGTCAGGGGTGAAGGCGGTGCGGATGCGCCGTCCGAAGGTCGGTTCGGTGAACTCCAGCACGCTCGCCTCCCCCTCCAGCGCGCGGGCGAGGCTCGGCCGCAGCCGGCGCGCCACGGGTCCGAGCGCCTCCTCGAAGCTGAGGCCGACGATGTCGCTGTCGCGGTCGGGCAGAAGCGTGGAGAGCCTGCGGTTGGTGTAGGTATAGACCCCGTCGCGGTCGACGTGCGCGATGTGCGCGGGCGTCATCTCGGTCGTCAGGCGGATGCGCGCCTCCATCTCGGTCAGCTCGCGCTTGGCCTCCTCGAGCTGGGCGATGGTGGCCTCGAGCCGCCGGTTGGTCAGCGCCAGTTCCTCCGCATGGGAAAGGACCTGGTCGGACAGTTCCTCCGACCGGGCACGCAGAAGCTCCTCCTGACGCTTCACGGCGGTGATGTCGGTGTAGACCGTCACCCAGCCGCCCTCGGGCAGGGGCGAGCCCTCGACCGAGATCGTCCGCCCGTTGGCGCGGCGGCGCTCCATGTAATGGGGCACGAAGGCGCGCGCGGCATCGACGCGATCCCGCACGAAGGCCTCCGCGTCCGGAACCTCGCCGTATTCGCCGTTCTCCACCAGCCAGCGCACCGTCTCCTCGAAGCTCGCGCCGGGTGTGACGAGGTGCTCGGGGAAGCCGAACATGGTCTGGAACGGACGGTTGCAGACGGCGAGGCGCAGGTCCGCATCGTAGATCGACAGCGCCTGCTGGATCAGGTTCAGGCCGGCGCGGGTCAGGTGGTCGGTGCCACGGCTGCGCTGCATCGCCTCCTCCGCCGGTCGTGTCCGTCTCGCCTCCATGGACTGCCTCCGCCGCACCGCCCGCGTCAAGCGCCGCTCCCGTCCTGTTACAATTCGTAAGGATTGGGCAAAAGTCAGGTAAAACTTGACCGCGAAACAAATGGTGCCACGGTGAGGCATCGGTCGGTCCGCGACAGATGGGCAGCCGTGGGCGCGCGACCCGGGGAGGGGTCCGCGAAGGGAGGAAAGAGACTTGGCAGACGCACACGCGCCGACCGGCGCGCTGCAGTCCGTGCCTGCGCTTCTGGCACGCAATGCGGCGCAATACGGATCGAAGCCCGCCTACCGGGAAAAGGAATACGGGATCTGGCAATCCTGGACCTGGGCCGAGACCGCCGAGGAGATCGAGGCCATCGCGGTCGGGCTTCTGGCGCTGGGCATCGCGCGCGGGGACTACGTCGCCATCATCGGGCGCAACCGTCCCGCGCTCTACTGGTCGATGGTCGCGGCCCAGAAGTGCGGCGCGATCCCGGTGCCGCTCTACCAGGACTCGGTGGCCGAGGAGATGGCCTACGTCCTCGAGCATTGCGGCGCGCGCTTCGTCGTCTGCGGCGACCAGGAGCAGGTCGACAAGGTGATCGAGGCGCAGGAGACGCTGCACCACATCGAGCACATCGTCTATCTCGACGCGCGCGGCCTCCGGAAATACGACCACACGCGGCTCCACGCGCTGAAGGACGTGCAGGCCGAGGGCCGCGCGGCGCACGAGCGCTTCGAGAGGGAACTCGCCGCGCGCGAGGCGGAGCTGACCTACGATTCGACCTGCGTGATGCTCTACACCTCGGGCACGACCGGGAAGCCCAAGGGCGTGGTCCTGTCGAACCGCAACATCATCGAGACATCGAAGGCATCGTCCGAGTTCGACCGCCTGCGCGCCGAGGACGAGGTCCTGGCCTACCTGCCGATGGCCTGGGTGGGCGACTTCATCTTCTCCATCGGGCAGGCCTACTGGTCCGGCTTCTGCGTGAACTGCCCCGAAAGCGCGGACACGATGATGACCGACCTGCGCGAGATCGGTCCGACCTACTTCTTCGCGCCGCCGCGCGTGTTCGAGAACCTGCTGACCTCGGTGATGATCCGCATGGAGGACGCGGGCAAGCTGAAGAAGCGCATCTTCGACCGCTACATGGCGCTGGCCCGCCGGGTGGGGCCGCAGCTGCTGGACGGCAAGCCCGTGGATTTCGGCGACCGGCTCGGCTACGCGATCGGGAACGTCCTCGTCTACGGGCCGCTGAAGAACACGCTGGGCATGAGCCGGGTGCGGGTGGGTTACACGGCAGGCGAGGCCATCGGACCCGAGATCTTCGACTTCTACCGGTCGCTCGGGATCAACCTCAAGCAGCTCTACGGCCAGACCGAGGCCTCTGTCTTCATCACCCAGCAGCCCGACCACGAGGTGCGGCCCGACACGGTCGGCGTGCCCTCGCCGGGCGTCGAGCTCCGCATCGCGGAGAACGGCGAGGTCTACTACCGCAGCGCGGGCGTCTTCGTGGAGTACTACAAGAACGCCGAATCCACCGCCTCGACCAAGGACCCCGAGGGCTGGGTGGCCACGGGCGACGCGGGCTTCATCGAACCCGATACCGGACACCTCCGGATCATCGACCGCGCCAAGGACGTGGGCAAGATGGCCGACGGCAGCCTCTTCGCGCCCAAGTACGTGGAGAACAAGCTGAAGTTCTTCCCCAACATCCTCGAGGCGGTGGTCTTCGGGAACGGGCGCGACTACTGCACGGCCTTCATCAACATCGACCTGACGGCGGTGGGCAACTGGGCCGAGCGCAACAACATCGCCTATGCCTCCTACCAGGAACTGGCGGGGCACGAGCGGGTGCTGGAGATGATCCAGTCCCACGTCGAGGAGGTGAACCGCAGCGTCGCCGGCGACGAGATGCTCTCGGGCTGCCAGATCCGGCGCTTCCTCGTCCTGCACAAGGAACTCGACGCCGACGACGGCGAACTGACCCGGACGCGCAAGGTGCGCCGGCGGATCATCGAGGAGAAGTTCGCCGACCTGATCGAGGCGCTCTATTCCGGCAAGACCTCGCAATACACCGAGACGGAAGTGACCTACGAGGACGGCCGCAAGGGCAAGATCCGCGCGACGCTCGAGATCCGCGACGCCAAGACCGTGGCCGCGGGCGGCGACCATGCGGCGACCGAACAGGTGGCCGCGGAATGACGGACGGTCGCTCGCCCTTCGGTCTCGCCCCGCCCGCCATCCCGCGGGGGCCGCGCGCATGACGCTGATCGCGGTCATCCTGTTCCTCCTCGGCTTCGCGGCCTCCTGGGTGGCGGGGCGCTACATCGCCACGGGCGCCGCCGCGGTGCAGGGCGGGGCCATCGGGATCTGCGGGGTCGCGGCGCTCCTCTTCGGGATGCCGCAGGTCTGGGAGGAGAACTTCGCCTGGGCCATCGTCGCACTGCTCATCTACGGCCTGATCGGCGCGCTGATCTTCCGCTCGGGCCAGGCCGCACGGGAGAAAGCGGAATGAACGAGATGACCGCGCCCAAGGGGGGGTATGTCACCGAGGACGGCCGCACCATCGGCGGCGTCGTCATGGAGATGAAGAACATCACGCTGCGCTTCGGCGGCGTGGAGGCGATCAAGGACATCTCCTTCGACATCCGCGAGGGCGAGATCCGCGCGATCATCGGCCCGAACGGGGCGGGCAAGTCCTCGATGCTGAACGTGATCTCGGGCTTCTACCACCCGCAGGAGGGCGAGGTCTGGTACCGCGGCGCGAAGCGTCCGCCGATGAAACCCTACCAGGTCGCCCGCCAGGGCATCGCCCGCACCTTCCAGAACATCGCGCTCTTCGAGGGGATGACCGTCCTCGACAACGTCATGACGGGCCGGCTCAACCACATGAAGGCGAGCTTCATGGACCAGGCCTTCTGGTGGGGGAAGGCCCAGCGCGAGGAGGTCGCCAACCGCGAGAAGGCGGAGGAGATCATCGACTTCCTCGAGATCCAGAACATCCGCAAGACCCCGGTCGGACGCCTGCCCTACGGCCTGAAGAAGCGGGTCGAGCTGGCCCGCGCGCTGGTCGCCGAGCCGCAGGTCCTGCTCCTCGACGAGCCGATGGCGGGCATGAACGTCGAGGAGAAGGAGGACATGTCGCGCTTCGTCCTCGACGTGAACGACGAGTTCGGCACCACGATCGTGCTGATCGAACACGACATGGGCGTCGTCATGGACCTCTCGGACCGGGTCGTGGTGATGGACTACGGCCGCAAGATCGGGGACGGCACGCCCGCCGAGGTGCGTGCGAACCAGGAGGTCATCGACGCCTATCTCGGGGTCGCCCATGACTGAGACCGCAGCATTCCGCACCGGAGGGGTCCATGCCTGACCAGTTGATTTTCGCCCTCGAGGTCACGTTCAACGGGCTTCTGAACGGGGTGATGTACGCGCTCGTCGCACTCGGCTTCGTGCTGATCTTCAAGGCGTCGGGCATCTTCAACTACGCACAGGGGGTCATGGCGCTGTTCGCGGCGATGACGCTCGTGGGCATCCAGCAGGGGCGGGTGCCGTTCGGGCACCTGATCAACGAGATCTTCGGGACGGACATCCACTACTTCGGATGGGAGGTGCCGGCCCTTGCCGCCATCCTGATGACCGTCCTCGTGATGATCGCCTTCGCCTACCTCGTGCAGCGCTTCGTCTTCAGCCATCTCGTCGGGCAGGAGCCGATCATCCTCTTCATGGCCACGATCGGCCTCGCCTACTTCCTCGAGGGCGTCTCGGACCTGATGTGGGGCTCGGAGATCCGCAACCTCGACGTGGGCCTTCCGCAGGGGATCAACGACGCCATCGACGCCGCCACCTTCGAGCTTTTCGGCTACGGCTTCTTCATCGACAACCTCGACATCTCGGCCGCCATCGTCGCCGCGGTGCTCGTGGCCGGCCTCATCGCCTTCGCGCAGTACACCAAGCAGGGCCGCGCCATGCGCGCGGTGGCCGACGACCACCAGGCGGCGCTGAGCGTCGGCATCAAGCTCAACTACGTCTGGGTGCTGGTCTGGTCGCTGGCGGGGTTCGTCGCGCTCGTCGCGGGGATCATGTGGGGCTCGAAGTCGGGGGTGCAATTCTCGCTCTCGCTGATCGCGCTGAAGGCGCTGCCGGTGCTGATGCTGGGCGGCTTCACCTCGATCCCGGGCGCCATCATCGGCGGCCTCATCATCGGGGTGGGCGAGGCGCTGTTCGAGTTCGCCGTCGGCCCGATGATCGGCGGCGCGACCGAGAACTGGTTCGCCTATGTCCTCGCGCTCGTCTTCCTCGTGTTCCGGCCGCAGGGCCTGTTCGGCGAGAAGATCATCGAGAGGGTATGATCCATGCGTCCGACCCTATCGTTGACATCGAAAATAACGGGTGACGCAGGCCGCCTTCCGGTGCAGTCTGCCGCTGCGCGACACGGGCAAGGGGAGAGGTCCGCCGCCGGACGGGGAGGGTTCGGCGCGGGCGCAACTGGGAGGATACGGTGCGATGGCACTGGACGACCTGCAGCAGCCGAACATCGGCACACCGGACTTTGCACGCGGCGCATCCACGACGCAGAGAAAGCTCTACGCCATCCTGACGACGGTGGGCTTCGCGCTCTTCTGGGTCTGCGGCCTCTTCGCGGTGGCGAGCCTCGTCTCCGGCGGGCCGATGGGCTGGTCCATGCCTGCGCTGAGCGCCGCGGGCCTCGCCATCGGCATCTTCGGCCGGCGCAAGGTCGAGGGCCGCTGAGCCACGCCGCCGCGGCGGCGCTTCAACACAGCTCACGTTGCGCGGCGGGGGGCCTCCGGGCCCTCGGCGCGGCCGCGCGTGCGCATATCCGGGGAGGGGTGTGATGTTCTACCGCGAGGCCGGCGACTTCAAGACGTCCTACGCCGAGGACAACCAGACTTTCCCGATCGCCTTCGACCGCTACCGCTACTACGCGGTGCTGGTCGTCGGGCTCGGGATCATCCCGTTCATCATCAACGACTACTGGGCGAATTCCCTGCTCATCCCGTTCCTGATCTACGCCATCGCGGCGATCGGGCTGAACATCCTGACGGGCTATTGCGGGCAGGTGTCGCTCGGGACGGGCGGGTTCATGGCGGTGGGGGCCTTCACCTCCTACAAGCTGATGACCGCCTTCCCGTGGATGGACATGGTGACGATCACCCTCCTCTCGGGGCTGATGACGGCCATGGTGGGCGTGATGTTCGGCCTGCCGTCGCTGCGCATCAAGGGGTTCTACCTCGCGGTCGCGACGCTCGCAGCGCAATTCTTCCTCGTCTGGTTGTTCAACAAGGTGCCGTGGTTCTACAACTATTCCGCCTCCGGCCAGATCAACGCGCCCGAGCGGCTGCTCTTCGGCCAGGCGGTGACCGGCCCGAACGCGGAGGCCTGGGTGAAGTACCTGTTCTGCTTCGCCTTCGTCTTCGTGCTGGCCTGGGTGGCGCGCAACCTGACGCGCGGCTCGGTCGGACGGCAGTGGATGGCGATCCGGGACATGGACATCGCGGCCGAGATCATCGGGGTGAACCCGCTCAGGGCCAAGCTCACGGCCTTCGCGGTCTCGTCCTTCTACGTCGGCATCTCGGGGGCGCTCCTCTTCACGGTCTATCTCGGCGCGGTCGAGGTGGGCGAGGCCTACGGCATCCAGAAGTCGTTCCTCGTGCTCTTCATGATCATCATCGGCGGGCTCGGCTCGATCTTCGGCAGCTTCGCGGGCGCGGCCTTCATGGTCCTGCTGCCCGTCGCGCTGAAGGTGCTGCTGGTCGACACGATGGGCTGGGACACGGCGCTGGCCACCCATTTCCAGTTCGTGATCGTCGGCGGGCTGATCATGTTCTTCCTGATCGTCGAGCCCCACGGCCTCGCGCGGCTCTGGTCGCTGATGAAGGAGAAACTGAGATTGTGGCCCTTCCCGCACTGAGAGGACCACACCGGGCGGGGATGACCCGCTCCAGGCACGCAGCCCGCCGAGGAGGGGCAGGGCCGCACAGCGAGAAACCCGGGACGAACCGGGGCACGACAAGATCGGATCAACCCAAGGGAGGAATACCCAGATGAAGAAACTGCTCACCACGGTCGCCGCGGGCGCGATGCTGGCCAGCCCGGCCTTCGCCGACCTCGTGATCCCGGACCTGTCCTACCGGACCGGGCCCTTCGCCGCCGGCGGCATCCCGTTCTCGGACGGCTACCAGGACTACTTCACGCTGCTGAACGAGCGCGACGGCGGCATCGGCGGCGTGCCGGTCCGCCTGATCGAGTGCGAGACGGCCTACAACACCGAGCGCGGCGTGGAGT
This sequence comes from Roseicyclus sp., assembly GCF_052168335.1. GTDB lineage: Bacteria > Pseudomonadota > Alphaproteobacteria > Rhodobacterales > Rhodobacteraceae > Roseibacterium. The sequence continues at coordinate 8,026 of NZ_JBQLZP010000283.1, forward strand.
GCTACGAGGCGACCAAGGGCGAAGGCGCGCTCGTGTACCAGCCGCTGTCCACCGGCATCACCTACCAGCTGATCCCGCGCGCCACCGCCGACGGCATCCCGCTCCACACGATGGGCTACGGGCGCACCTCGGCGGTGAACGGCGAGGTCTTCAGCCACGTCTTCAACTACCCCGCGAACTACTGGGACGCGGCCTCGGTCATGATCAACGTGCTGCTGGAGGAGAATGGCGGCTCGCTCGAGGGCAAGTCGATCACGCTGCTCTACCACAACTCGGCCTACGGGCGCGAACCGATCCGCACGCTCGAGACGCTGGCCGCGCAGCACGGCTTCACGCTGAGCCTGCTGGCGGTGGACAGCCCCGGCCAGGAGCAGGGCAACCAGTGGCTGACGATCCGCCGCGAGCGGCCCGACTACGTGCTGTTCTGGGGCTGGGGCGTGATGAACCAGGTCGCCATCCAGGAGGCGATCAACATCCGCTACCCGCTCGAGAACTTCATCGGCAACTGGTGGGCCGGTGCGGATCATGACGTGGCTTCGGCGGGCGAGGCGGCGGCGGGCTACCGCGCGCTCAACATGAACCGCCTCGGCGACATGCCGGTCTTCGACGAGATCCAGGAGCACGTGATCGATGCGGGCCTCGCGGCGGGCGACGGCACGAACCTCGGGTCGGTGCTCTACACCCGCGGGATGTACGCGGCGATGCTGGCGGCCGAGGCCGTGCGCACGGCGCAGGAGATCCACGGCGTGGCCGACATCACGCCCGCGATGATGCGGGACGGGATGGAGGCGCTGGAGATCACCGGCGCGCGGATGGAAGAGCTGGGCATGCCCGGTATCGGCCCCGAGTTCGCGGTGTCCTGCGCCGACCACGGCGGCACCGGCGAGGCGATCATGACGCAGTGGAACGGGACGGAGTGGATCACCCTGACCGACTTCATCGCACCGGACGACAGCGTCACCGGCCCGCTCGTCGAGGAGGATTCGATGGCCTATGCCGCCGAGGCCGGCATCGAGCCGCGGAACTGCAACGACAGCTGATCTCAAATCTCCGGCGGCGGCGCGGGCGTCTCCGCCGGAGATGCGTATTTCGGGAAAGATGAAAGCCGGGGCCGCGCGTGCCCCGCGGGAGAGGCGAGGATGCTGGACCAGCCTGCGGAGACCCATGGCGAGGGCGTGGCCCCGGAATTCCGGGACGCCGAGACGCTGCTCGAGGTCAACAACATCGAGGTCATCTACAACCATGTGATCCTCGTGCTGAAGGGCGTCTCGCTGAAGGTCCCGAAGGGCGGCATCACCGCGCTTCTGGGCGGCAACGGGGCGGGGAAGACCACGACCCTCAAGGCGATCTCGAACCTCCTGCACTCCGAGCGGGGCGAAGTGACGAAGGGCGCGATCCGCTACCGCGGCGAGCCGGTGGCCGACCTCAGCCCGTCCGACCTCGTGGACCGGGGCGTCATCCAGGTGATGGAGGGGCGCCACTGCTTCGAGCACCTGACGGTCGAGGAGAACCTCCTGACCGGAGCCTACACGCGAAAGGACGGCCGGGCCGCCGTCGAGCGCGATCTGGAGATGGTCTACACATATTTCCCGCGCCTGAAGGAACGGCGGAAGAGCCAGGCTGGCTATACCTCGGGGGGCGAGCAGCAGATGACGGCGATCGGCCGCGCGCTGATGTCCCGGCCCGAGACGATCCTGCTCGACGAGCCCTCGATGGGCCTCGCGCCGCAGCTCGTCGAGCAGATCTTCGACATCGTGAAGCGGCTGAACGAGGAGCAGGGGGTGACGTTCCTGCTGGCGGAGCAGAACACGAACGTCGCGCTCCGTTTCGCGCATTACGGCTACATCCTGGAGTCGGGCCGCGTCGTGATGGACGGCCCCGCGAAGGAACTGCGCGAGAACCCGGACGTGAAGGAGTTCTACCTCGGCATGTCCGAGGAGGGCCGCAAGAGCTTCCGCGACGTGCGGAGTTACCGTCGCCGCAAGCGGTGGCTGGCCTGATGCGCGCTGCGGGAAACAAGGCGGCACCTGCGCCGTTGCATCCCCTTGCGGACGGATCGCGGGGCGTCGCGGCCCATGGGGACGGCGCCGTCGACGGGCCGACCGGGGCGGACCGGGCCCGCGGCTGAGGGAACTGCGGGGCCAGGCGCGGGCCCGCCAGAAAGATGGGAAGCTGATGCGATGCTGGACACCGACGGGAAGAACTTCGACGCGCTCGAGACGCGGAGCGCCGACGAGCGCGCGGCGGACCAGCTGGCGCAGCTGAACGGACAGCTCGCCGCGAACGGCTTGCAGGCCGTCGGCGCGCTCGACGGGCTGGCGCGGCTGCCGGTGCTGCGAAAGGCGGACCTGGTGGCGCGGCAGACCGAGAACCCGCCCTTCGGCGGCATCCCGGTGTCGAACCTCGCCCATGTCTTCCAGAGCCCGGGGCCGATCTACGAGCCGGGCGGCGTCTCGCGCGACTGGTGGCGGATGGGGCGGTTCCTGCACGCCGCGGGGATCGGACCCGGCGACATCGTGCAGAACTGCTTCGGCTACCACCTGACGCCCGCCGGCATGATCTTCGAGAACGGCGCGCGGGCGGTGGGCGCGGCGGTGCTGCCCGCGGGCGTGGGCCAGACCGAGCTTCAGGTGCGCGCGGCGCGCGACATCGGGACGACGGCCTATGCGGGCACGCCCGACTACCTGAAGGTGATCCTCGACAAGGCCGCCGAGATGGGCGTGGAGCTTGCCATCCGCAAGGCGGCGGTGGGGGGCGGCGCGCTCTTCCCCTCGCTCCGGCAGGAATATGCGGACCGGGGCATCTCGTGCCTGCAGTGCTACGCGACCGCGGACCTCGGCAACATCGCCTACGAGAGCCCGGCGATGGAGGGGATGATCGTGGACGAGGGCGTGATCGTAGAGATCGTGCGCCCCGGGACGGGCGACCCGGTGCCCGAGGGCGAGGTGGGCGAGGTCGTGGTGACGACGCTCAACCCCGACTATCCGCTGATCCGCTTCGCCACCGGGGACCTCAGCGCCGTCCTGCCCGGGCAGAGCCCGTGCGGCCGGACGAACATGCGCATCAAGGGCTGGATGGGGCGCGCCGACCAGACGACGAAGATCAAGGGGATGTTCGTGCGCCCCGAGCAGGTGGCGGAGTTCGTCGCGCGGCACGCCGAGGTTGCGAAGGCCCGCGTGATCGCCACGCGCGAAGGCGAGATGGACGTGATGACCGTGCAGGTCGAGGCGGAGGGCGCCGACACGCAAGCCCTCGGCGAGAGTGTCGCCGCCATCCTGAAGCTGAAGGGGCGGGTCGAGGTCGTGGCGCCGGGGAGCCTGCCCAACGACGGCAAGGTGATCGACGACCGGCGCAGCTACGACTGAGGGCGGTGCCTCAGTTCGCCTGTCGATTCGCGCGATACCAGTCGATCCAGGCCTGCGCGGCGAGGAGTTCCGCCGGTGTGGCGAGGCCGTCGCCGTCGAGGTCCACCCGGCCGAAGGCGGTGCCGTGGAGCCCGGCGTCCCGAACGAAACGGGCGACGCGCTGTCCGGAGGCGGCCATGTGCCCGACGAGCGCGGTGAACTCCCCGTAGTCGAGCGCCCCGCTGCCGTCGGCGTCGGCGGCGCGGAACGCGGCCACGTCGGCAGAGGCGGCCGAGGGCAGGTGGAGGAGGAGCAGGGCGATGATGCGTGTCATGCCCCCCATCCTGTCGCGCTTTCGTGTGGATATGCTTAAGCTGGTCACGGGCAAGCGCGGGGAGGACGACATGGACAACACGCCGGAGGCGCGGATCGCCGCGATGGGCCTGACGCTGCCCGCGCCGGTCACGGTGCCGCCGGGGCTGCGCCTGCCCTTCGCCTTCGTCAACGTGAGGGGCGAGCGGGTCGCGATCTCGGGGCATCCGAGGCACGACGCGGCTGGCGCGATCACCGGCCCCTATGGACAGGTCGGCCGCGACCTCGGCACGGAGGAGGCGGCGCTGGCCGCGCGCGACATCGCGCTCTGCGTTCTCGCCAACCTCAAGGCCGAGATCGGGGAACTCTCCCGCGTGACCGGCTGGGTGCGGGTCTTCGGCATGGTGAACTCGGCGCCCGGCTACACCGAGCAGCATCTCGTCCTGAACGGGTTCAGCGACCTGATCGTCGCGGTCTTCGGGCCGGACGTGGGGCGGCACGCGCGCTCGGCCGTGGGCATGGCGGGGCTGCCGCTGAACTTCGCGATGGAGATCGAGGCGGAACTCCTGATCGCGCGGTGAACCGCCGAGACCTTCGCGGCGTTATCGGATGACACCGTGGCGGCTGCTAGTCTCGTGGCCGGACGACCGAAGGAGGCGGCAGAATGACCCGGTTCACGACGATTCTTGCGATGGCGCTCGCCATGACGGCGGGCCCTGGCCCGTCCGCGCGGGCGGACACGGCGCTCATCCTCTCGAACGCGCGCTACGACGCGCAGCCGCAGCTCAGGAGCCTCCGGAGCCTCGCGCGGCTCGAGGACGACCTCGCCGATGCGGGCTTCGACGTGATCGTGGTCAGGAACGGCAACGCCGAAGACCTTCGCGAGGGCTTGTCGCGCCTTGTCGCCGCCGACGAGCGGGAGCGCGTGCTGATCGTCGCGGGCGGGCATTTCCTGCGCGGGAACGGCGAGAGCTGGCTTCTGGGAAGCGAGGCGCGCGCGCCGGATCTTGCCACGGTCGCAGGATCGGGCGTGCCGGTGTCGCTCCTGACCGAGATCGCGGCCTCGGCGCCCGGCCGCGCGATCGTGGCGCTCGCGACGGAGGATGCGTCCCTCTCGGTCGGGCAGGGGCTCCAGACAGGGATCGGGCGGGTCGAGCCGCCGCAGGGCGTGACGGTCGTGGCGGGTCCGCCGGGTGCGGTGGCGGAGTTCGTCGCGGGGCCGCTCCTGTCGCCGGGCGCGGACC
>NZ_JBQLZP010000284.1:0-4156 GCF_052168335.1 Roseicyclus sp.
CCGGGGCCGCGCCGGGGCTACGACCCTGCGGGCGCGCACGCCCTGCCGCGGCCCCGGTTGCCGCCCTGGGCGGCGCGGCCCGACCCTGTCCGGCGCGGGGCGGGGTCCGCGTCTCAGCCGGCCCGGAGGCTCCGCATCAGCCGGTCCTTCTCGCCCCGGTCGGTCGGGTCGCTGACGGCCTCGGCGAGGCCGGCCAGCGCCGCGATGTTGTGGCCCGCGCGGAAGCAGTCGACATGGGGGAGCATGGCGCGGATGCCGGCGGCGCGGGGCGCGAAGCCCTCCCAGCGCAGGAGCGGATTGACCCAGACGAGGCGGCGGCAGGACAGGTGCAGGCGCTCCATCGCGGCGGCGAGGCGCTCGGGCTCGTCGCGGTCGAGCCCGTCGGTGACGAGGAGCACGATCGCGCCCTGCGGCAGGACGCGGCGGCTCCAGTCGCGGTTGAAGGTCTCGAGGCAGGCGCCGATCCGGGTGCCGCCCTCCCAGTCCTGCGCCTCGGCGCCGGCGGCGGCGAGCGCGGCGTCGACGTCGCGCTCGGCGAGGTGGCGGGTGATGTTGGTGAGCCGGGTGCCGAAGGTGAAGGCGTGGACGCGCGACCAGCCCGCGCCCCTGTGGTTCGCCACCGCGTGCAGGAAGTGCAGCACCGTCCGCGAGTAGGCGGACATCGAGCCCGAGATGTCGCAGAGCGCCACGAGGGCGGGCCAGCGGGGGCGCGGCGCGCGGAGCTCGAAGGCCGTGATCTCGCCGCCCTGGCGGAGCGCGCGGCGCATCGTGCGCCGCCAGTCGGGGCGCCGCCCGGACAGCGCGGCGGTCGCGCGGCGGCCCGGCAGCGGGCGCACGGCGAGCGACATCTTCGCCAGCACGCGCCGCGCCTCGGCCATCTCGGCCAGCGACATCTGCTCGAAGTCGAGGGTCTTCAGCCTCTCCTCCCGGCTCATGGTGAGGCTGGCGTCGATCTCGATCTCGGTGCCCCCCTCCTCCGCCTCGGCGAGGCCGGGAATGTCGCGCTCGGCCCCGTCGAGGAGCGCCTCGGCGGCGCGCTTCTCGGCGGCGTCGGCGGGACGCTCCTCGGCCGCGCCCTGCACCGACGGGAGAAGGAGCGACATCATGTGCTCGAGATAGCGCGGGTCGCGCCAGTAGAGGCGGAAGACCTGCGCGAAGACCGTCCGGTGCTCGGGGCGCGAGATGAAGCAGGCGCGGAGCGTGTGGTAGAAGTCCTCGCGGTCGGTGAAGCCCGCGGCCTCGACCGCGCGGATCGCGTCGGCGACGCGGCCCGGGCCCGCGGGCAGCCCCGCCTTGCGCAGCGCGCGCGCGAAATGGGTGATGTTGCGGACGAGCTGCGGGGTCTCGGGCAGCTCGAGGGGGGGAAGCGCGGCCATGGGCGGCAGCCTAGCGCGCGCGGGCCGGGGATGGCCAGCGCGCGCGTGCGCCTCAGTAGCTGAGCTCGGTCACGATGAGCTGCGCGGGATTGTTCGACGACAGGTGGTAGCTCCCCGTCCAGATGTCGTACTGGCCCGGCAGCGGGTTGAAGAAGGTGATCGCGGAATTCGTCCCGCGATAGTCGTCGTTGAAGTGCCAGGTCCCGTCGGGCGCGTTCACGAGCAGGATCGTGTCGACGTTCGAGCGGGCCTCGATGGCGATGGTGAGCTGCCCCGTGGGCGAGCCGCCCGAATACTGGAAGCGGAAGTCGGGCCGCGAGACGACATAGCCCGGCCAGTTGAAGCCGGGGCAGCCCTGAAGGCTGACGGTGCCGCCCGCCGTGACGTTGCGCACCCAGGGGTCGGGCATGAAGTTCGCCTGGATGTTGGCCGAGCCGAACACGGTCGGGTTGTTGTAGCTCGGGCAGGCGAGCGCGGCGGGGGCCGCGAGAAGGGCCGCCGCCGCGAGGCCGATGGCCGCGAGGCGGTGTCGTGGGGTCGTCATGGAATACGCTCCGGGTGGGGTTGTCCTGTGGCGCGACCCTAGGCGGGCGATTGCCGGGCCGCGCGCGGTTTCGCGCCATCGGCGTGACGCATCCTGACGTCGCGGCCGCACACAGGGGGCGCGGCCGCGACGCCCCTCGCCTCCTAGTCCGCGTCTTCCGTGGTGCCGTTGTGGTTCTCCTGCGGTTCGGCCTCCTCCTCGGGGGCGCACTCCTCGCAGGGCAGGCCGCAGATGTAGCCGTCGTAGTCGCCGAAGACCGTTCCGGCCGGGAACAGGCCCTGCCCCGCCACCCAGGCGAAGGCCTCGTCGCGGTTGAAGACGATGCTTTCGGTCAGGCCGTTCTCGCCGACGGGGTGGAACACGCGCGTGCCCGCGGCATCGACAGTCATCAGGCCGGGCTGGAAGACCGCCCCCTCCTGCCGGTCGCAGCGGCTGACGCCGACGGACTGGGCCAGCGCCGGGGCCGCGGAAAGGATCGCCGCCGCGAGGGCCGCGAAGAGGATCGGGGACCGTGCCATGGAAAGCCTCCTGTCTCCGGATGGATCGTCCGGCCCAGGGAGTTAGGGTATCGCCGCGTCCCGCGCGTTGACGGCAATCATCGGCAAATGTGTCGCCTGCAGGTTTCCGCTCAGGCCGCGCCCGCCATGGCCTCGTCGAGCAGCTTCCGCGCCGCCGAGCCCTGCAGCTTCTGGATGTCGTCCTGGTATTTCAGGATCGCGCCCAGCGTGTCGGCGATGACCTCGGGCGAGAGCTCGATCACGTCGAGGGCGAGGAGGCACTTGGCCCAGTCGATCGTCTCGGCCACGCCTGGCCGCTTGAAGAGGTCCTCGCCCCGGAGGCGCTGGACGAAGGCCACCACCTGGCGGCTCAGCGCCTCGGAGGCCTCGGGGACGCGGGCGGCGAGAATCGCCATCTCGCGCTCGATGTCGGGATAGTCGACCCAGTGGTAGAGGCAGCGCCGCTTGAGCGCGTCGTGGACCTCGCGGGTGCGGTTCGAGGTCAGGACGACGACGGGCGGCTCGGGGGCGCGAATCGTGCCGAGCTCGGGGATCGTGACCTGGAAGTCCGACAACGCCTCGAGGAGGAAGGCCTCGAAGGGCTCGTCGGTGCGGTCGAGCTCGTCGATGAGAAGGACGGGCGCGCCCGCCGGATCGGGGCGCATCGCCTGGAGGAGCGGGCGCTCGATCAGGTAGTCGGGACCGAAGAGCTCGGCCTTGAGCAGGTCCCTGTCGGCGCTGCCCTCGGCCTCGGCGGCGCGGATCGCCACCATCTGCGCGGCGAAGTTCCATTCGTAGACGGCGGAGGCGGCGTCGAGCCCCTCGTAGCACTGGAGGCGGATCAGCCGCCGACCGAGGCCCGCGGCGAGCGCCTTGGCGATCTCGGTCTTGCCGGTCCCGGCCTCGCCCTCGAGAAACAGGGGCCGCCCGAGCCGCAGCGACAGGAACGCGACGGTGGCCAGCCCCCGGCCGCAGACATAGCCCTGATCGCGCAGGAGATCCTGCACTTCGCCGATGCTGTCTGGGGCCATCCGGTCGCTCCTCCTCGATCGGCCCATGAAGGCCGGGCGGGCCCGGCGGGTCAAGACCGTTACCTGTGCGGCAAAGCTGCGGCGGCGCCGTCTCCGAAATGCCCAAAGCTCTCCTCAGCTTTGCAAAAGTCCTGCGGGAGAGGTAATCCCCGGAGACGGAGCGGCTGCACGCTCCGCCCCGCTGCCAGAGGACACCGGAAGACATGCCCCAGGAGGCTCCCTCGCCCGCACCAGACCACGGGCTCAGTCGTGATGCCTGGATGCGCCGCATGGCGCAGATCGGGTCGGAACACGGCCTCTACGACCGGATCGGGCCCCGGCACCTCGGGCTCTTCATCGAGGAGGGCGAGACGCTGGTGGTCGCCTTCGACCGGGCCGAGCGCGCCTGGGCCGAGACGCGCGACGGGCTCCCCGCGGGATTCGAGATGGTGCGGCGGCGGTCCTGGTCGCTCCTCTCCGTCATGTCCATCGGCGAGACCTGGTTCAAGGATGCCGCACTCCTGCGCTTCTTCCGCACGCTGGAGCGGAGCGGCCTGCTCTCGCGCTACCGGCGCGTCGTCTTCTTCGGCATCGGGCCCGATTGCGGCTTCGCGGCCTGCACCTTCTCGCAGATGGTGCCGGGCGCGCGCGTGCTGGCGGCGGCGCCGGTCGCCACGCTGAACCCCTCCGAGGTGCCCTTCGAGCGGCGCTTCCGGGGCGCGCGGCGGC
>NZ_JBQLZP010000285.1:0-14544 GCF_052168335.1 Roseicyclus sp.
GTCGGCGGTGACGCCCGCCATCTCGTTGATCCGGCGGCTGGCCGGACCCGCCACGTTCACGACGACGGGGGCGTGGATCTCGGACCCGTCGCGCAGGCGCACGCCCGCGACGCGGCCGCCCCGCGTCAGGATCTCCGTCACCTCGGCGTTGAAGCGGAACCGCGCGCCGCACCGGGCGGCGGCGGCCGCGATGTTCTGGGCCGAGAGCGCGGGATCGGCGACGTAGCCCGCCGTGGGCCAGAAGACCGCGCCGCCGAGCGCGCCGCCCGTGGGCGCGCCGAAGGCCGGGTCGTCGAGGCGGCGCGCGGGCGCGAAGCGGTCGAGCCGGTAGATCGGCAGCCGCGCGAGGATGCGCGCGGCGTCCCACTCCTCGTAGGGGCAGCCGAGGGCGTCGCTCATCTCCTTGTGGCGCGCAAGGTGGCCGTTGGCCTCGGTCTTCATCACCAGGCAGCCGGTCTGCCGGAACTCGGCCAGCGTCTCGCCCTCGGGCGCCGCGAGGTAGTCGCGCCATCCGGCCCAGTCGTGGAACCCCTCCCAGGCCATCGCGCAGCCCTCGGGCGTGGAGTAGTGGACCCGGATGATCGCGCAGGAGCCCGCCGTCGAGCCGTGGCCCGCCGCCCCGTTCGCGTCGAGGCAGAGGACGTCGCGCCCCCCCTTCGCGAGCTCGTAGGCCACCGCCGCGCCGATGACGCCGGCGCCGATGACGATCGCGTCCACCGTGTCGTCCGCCGTGTCGCGCATGTCCTCCTCCGTCCTGACCCGGGCGCCAGCCTGCCGCCCCGCCGCGCGCGGCGCAAGTCGGGCTCAGGCGGCGAGGTCGATCCAGACGGGAACGTGGTCGGAGGGCTTCTCGCGCCCGCGCACGTGCCGGTCGATGCCCGCGTCGGTCATCAGGTCGGCGGCCTGCGGGCTGAGCAGGAGGTGGTCGATGCGGATGCCGTTGTTCCGCTCCCACGCGCCGGCCTGGTAGTCCCAGAAGGTGTAGAGGCCGGGCGCGGCGCTGCGGGCGCGGATGGCCTCGGTGAAGCCGAGGTTCAGGATGCGGCGGAAGGCCTGCCGGCTCTCGGGCAGCGCCAGCGCGTCGGCGCGCCAGGCCTCGGGCTTCTCGGCGTCCTCGTCCTGCGGGATCACGTTGTAGTCGCCCGCGAGCACGACCGGCATCTCGGTGGCCAGCAGGTCGCCCGCGCGCGCCCGCATCCGCTCCATCCAGGCGAGCTTGTAGTCGTATTTCGGCCCCGGCGCGGGGTTGCCGTTGGGCAGGTAGAGGCCGCAGACCCGCACCGCGCGCGTCTCGCCGGTCACGGTGGCCTCGATCCAGCGCGCCTGTTCGTCCGTGTCGTCGCCCGGCAGCCCGCGCACCACGTCCTCGAGCGGCAGCTTCGAGAGGATCGCGACGCCGTTGAAGCCCTTCTGGCCGTGCGTCTCGACGTTGTAGCCCATGTCCTCGATGGGCTCGCGCGGGAAATTCTCGTCGACCGACTTGATCTCCTGCAACAGCACGACATCGGGCCTGGCCTCGCCCAGCCAGTCGAGCAGCGCCCCGATCCGGGCCTTCACGCCGTTGATGTTGAAGGTCGCGATGCGCATGAGGTCACTCCGTCCGGCTCGGGCCCTTCATGCCGTGCCGGGGGCGGATTGCCAAGCGCCGGGACCGGGAGGGAGGCGCTCACATGGAGAAGGAGGTGCCGCAGCCGCAGGAGGAGGAGGCGTTGGGGTTCTCGATGGTGAAGCGCGCGCCGATCAGCTCCTCGGAGTAGTCGATGACGGCATCCGCGAGGAAGGGCAGCGACACGCTGTCCACCACGACCTTCTGGCCCTGGCCCTCGAGGACCATGTCGTCTTCGGTCGGCTCGTCGAGCCGGATGTCGTACTGGAAGCCCGAGCATCCGCCGCCCTCGACCGCGACGCGCAGCGCCTTGGCCTCGCCCGACGCCTCGTTGATCTCGGCCAGCCGCGCGAAGGCGCGGTCGGTGACCTTGGGGGGCAGGGTGAGCGTCAGGGTCATGGGCGGGGCCTTCTCTCAAGAACGGTCGATTTCCTCGCAGGGGAAATATATGCAGGGGCCGCGGGCCGGGCAAGGAGCGCCCGTGACCCGAACGGAGGGCCCATGCGCGCCGTCTATGCCAGCGATCCGGCGAAAAGCCGGGGGCGCCTCGTCGACGAGGGGCTCAGCACCTTCCGCTCGCCCTTCCAGCGCGACCGGGACCGGATCATCCATTCCTCGGCGTTCCGGCGGCTCAAGCACAAGACGCAGGTGTTCGTGGAGCACGAGGGCGACTATTTCCGCACGCGGCTGACGCATTCGCTGGAGGTGGCGCAGGTCGCCCGCACCATGGCGCGCGCGCTCGGCCTCGACGAGGACCTGACGGAGGCCGTGGCGCTCGCCCACGACCTCGGCCACCCGCCCTTCGGGCACACCGGCGAGGATGCGCTCTCGGCCGCGATGGCGCCCTATGGCGGGTTCGACCACAACGCGCAGGCGATCCGGATCGTGACGCATCTGGAGCGGCACTACGCCGATTTCGACGGGTTGAACCTCACCTGGGAAACCCTTGAGGGGATTGCGAAACATAACGGACCGGTCGCGCCCGTTCCGGGCGACGGACCGGTCGCGCCCGTTCCGGGCGGCGGTCCGGTCGCGCCCGTTCCGGGCGGTGGCCCCGTGGCGGACCCGATCCCCTGGGCGCTGGCCGAGTACTGCGCGCACCACGACCTCGAGCTGCATACCCATGCCAGCGCCGAGGCGCAGGTCGCGGCGCTGGCCGACGACGTGGCCTACAACCACCACGACCTCCACGACGGGCTCCGGGCCGAGCTGTTCTCGACCGACGAACTGGCCGGGCTGCCGATCCTCGACGCCTGTTTCGCCGAGGTGGACGCGCGCTATCCGGGGCTGAACTACTACCGCCGCCGGCACGAGGCGCTGCGGCGCTTTTTCGGCGTGCTGGTCGAGGACGTGCTGGCCCAGTCGACGGCGCGGCTGGCCGAACTGGACCCGCGCAACGTCGCGGACATCCGGGGGGCGGGACGCCCCGTGGTGCGTTTCTCGGACGCGCTCTTCGCGGACCTGAAGGCGATCCGCGAGTTCCTCTTCCACCGCATGTACCGCGCCCCTTCGGTCGTCGAGATGCGGGCGGAGGTCACGCGGGTCGTGGCGGAACTCTTCCCCTTCTTCATGGCGCATCCCGGGGAATTGCCGAAACAGTGGCGCAAGGACGTGGAGGACATCGCGGGCGACGAGACGGCGCTGGCGCGGATCGTGTCGGACTACATCGCCGGAATGACCGACCGCTTCGCGCTCCAGACCCATGCGCGCGTGTTCGGTTCGGAGCTGCCGGGGGTCGGGGGTATGGAAAACCTCTAGCGACAGGCGGTGCGAAACCGGGTTGCTCTCGGGGCCGTAGTGACCTCCCGGGGGAATGTTCCATGTCCATGCCGACCGCAATCCGCGCCGCCGTCATCCTGTCGCTTGCGGCACCCGCCGCGCTCGCCCAGCCGTTCGACGGCGTCTACGAATACGCCTTCTGCGACGACCCGCCCTATGTCGCGCTGACCATCGAGGGCGAGAGCGTCGCCTTCTACGAGACGCCCTGCACGCTGGCCGACGCCGCGCCGCAGGCCGAGCCCGCGGGCGCGGTGCAGTACACGATGAGCTGCGACCACGGCTCGGGGCCGCAAGCGAGTACCGTGGTCCTGTTCTTCAACCCCGACGGCGATCTCGTCCTGCGGTCGGACGGTCAGGAGGACCGCTTCGTCTCCTGCGCCGAGGGCTGAGAGAAGGCCCGAGACCGGGGCTCCGCGGTTGATCCGCGGGCCCGCCTCCGGCACACTCGCGCCCGAGGACCGAGCCCCGGAGACACCGCCATGAGACGGTTCCTGCCGCCGCGTCTCGCGGCCGTGGCCGCCGCCACCCTTGCCGGGTTTCCCGCCGGGGCCTTCCCGCTCGACGGGACCTACTTCGCCGAATGCGCGGGCGAGGGGGAGGGCTCGGAGGGGGCGGCCGAGGCGCGGCTGACCTTCCCCGAGATCTGCTTCGACGGGGCGTGCTGCGCGCTGTCGAACCCCACGCGCCTGCGCGGCCTCGAGGAGCAGTTCCTCTACGACGGCGCCTGCACGGACGCGGACGGGGCGGCGTTCGACGCCCGCATCTTCTTCGGCGAAGGGCCGGAGCCCACGAGCATCGTGATCGTGCTGCGCGGCCTCGGCATGACGCTGTCGAGCTGCCTGCCCGAGCCGCCGCCCGAGGACGCCTGAGCGCGACATTGACCTTGGGCGCGCCCGTGATACACCCCGGCACGGCATTTCCCGAGGGCGACATGAACATCTTCTCCGATATCCGCGCGGCCGTGATCGAGGGGCTCGAGGCGCTGACGCGCGAGGGCGCGCTGCCCGGCGGCCTCGACTTCGGCAACGTGGCGGTGGAGCCGCCGCGGGACGCGGCGCATGGCGACATGGCGACCAACGCGGCGATGGTGCTGGCCAAGCCCGCGGGGATGAAGCCCCGCGACATCGCCGAGGCGCTGGCGGGCGCGCTGGCGCGCGACGGGCGCATCGCGAGCGCCGAGGTGGCGGGGCCGGGCTTCCTGAACCTCCGGCTCTCGGCGGAGACCTGGCGGGGCGTCGTGCGCGCGGCCCTGGCCGCGGGCGCGGGCTACGGGCGGTCGGACCTGGGGCAGGGGCGGCGCGTGAACGTCGAGTTCGTCTCGGCGAACCCCACGGGGCCCATGCATGTCGGCCACACGCGGGGCGCGGTCTTCGGCGACGCGCTGGCGCGGCTTCTCGCCTTCGCGGGCCACGAGGTGACGCGGGAATACTACATCAACGACGGCGGCGCGCAGGTCGACGTGCTCGCGCGGTCGGTCTACCTGCGCTACCTCGAGGCGCATGGCCGGCCCGTCGCCTTCGAGGACGGCACCTATCCGGGCGATTATCTCGTTCCGGTGGGCGAGGCGCTGAAGGCCCGCGTGGGCGATGCGTATTTGGGGAAAGATGAAGGGGACTGGCTCGCCCCCATCCGGGACTTCGCGACCGAGGCGATGATGGCGCTGATCCGCGAGGACCTGCGGCTCCTCGGCGTGGAGATGGACGTCTTCTATTCGGAGAAGTCGCTCTACGGCACGGGGCGGATCGAGGCGGCGATCGCGGACCTGCGGGGCAAGGGCCTGATCTACGAGGGCACGCTGGAGCCGCCCAAGGGCAAGACGCCCGAGGACTGGGAGCCGCGGGTCCAGACGCTGTTCCGCTCGACCGACTACGGCGACGACGTGGACCGGCCGGTGATGAAATCGGACGGGTCCTGGACCTATTTCGCGCCCGACATCGCCTATCACTTCGACAAGATCGAGCGCGGCTTCGACGAGCTGATCGACATCTTCGGCGCCGATCACGGCGGCTACGTGAAGCGGATGAAGGCGGCGGTCGCCGCGCTGTCGGGGAACCGGGTGCCGCTCGACATCAAGCTGATGCAGCTCGTCAAGCTCAAGCGCGGCGACGAGGAGCTGAAGATGTCGAAGCGCGCGGGCACCTTCGTGACGCTGCGCGACGTGGTCGAGATGGTGGGTCCGGACGTCACCCGCTTCGTGATGCTGACGCGGAAGAACGACATGGCCCTCGACTTCGACGTGGACAAGGTGCTGGAGCAGTCGAAGGACAACCCGGTCTTCTACGTGCAGTACGCCCATGCGCGGATTTCCTCCGTCCTGCGGAAGGCGGCGGAGGCGGGGATCGAGGCGGGCGAGGCGGGCGACCTGTCCGCCATCGCCGATCCGGCCGAGCTCGCGCTGGTCGCCAAGCTCGCCGAGTGGCCGCGCCTCGTGGAGATCGCGGCGCAGTCGCACGAGCCGCACCGCGTCGCCTTCTACCTCTACGAGCTCGCCTCCGAGTTCCACGCGCTCTGGAACCGGGGCAACGCGCAGGCCTCGCTCCGCTTCATCCAGGAGGACGACGCGGCAACGACCCGCGCGAAACTGGCGCTGATCCGGGCCGTGGCGATTGTCATTTCCAACGGTCTTGGTATCTTGGGGGTAACTCCGGCCGAGAAGATGTAGGGGCACGAACCCCTCGCGCGGCCGGGTCGGGCAGAACTGAACAGATCCGGCCGGGCGCGATCGCGTATGGCCCGAAACCGGACAGGCGAGGTCGGGCATGGCAGTTTACGGCGATGAATTCGACGGCTACGGCGCCGGTACGTCTCCGCGTGCGGAGCGCTCCAGCCTCGGCGCGCTCCTGAATTGGACGGGCGCGCTGGTGTCGCTCGGGCTGGTCGTGGGGATGGGCGTCTGGGGGGTGCAGCTGATGCTGCGCGACGTCTCGGGCGTGCCGGTCATCCAGGCGCTCGAGGGGCCGATGCGCGTGGCGCCGGCCGATCCGGGCGGCACGCAGGCGCCCCACCAGGGCCTCGCCGTCAACCGCATCGCAGAGGGCGAGGAGGCGCAGCCGGTGCCCGACCGGCTGGTCCTCGCGCCGCCGCCTGTGGAGCTTCAGGAGATCCGCTTCGAGGCGGCGAGCACGGCGGAGGCGGCACCCGAGGCCGCGCCCGGGCCCGCGCCTCGGCCCGAGGCCGCCGATGTCGCGGCCGTGGCCACGGAGGCCGCGGGGGCTCCTGAGGCGGAGGAACCCGTCACCGCCGCCGAGACCATGGCGCTGATCGACCGGCTCCTGCGCGAGGCGCAGGCGGGCGATCCCGGCGCCGCGGCGGAGGAGGCGCCGGTCCAGCTCGCGGGTGTCATCCCGGCCTCGGTCCCCGGTGTCGCGGTGTCGCTGCGGCCCGCGGTGCGTCCCGCCGCCGTCGTCCGCTCGGACCAGGGGCGCGCGCCGAGCGTGACGCTCGCGCTGGCCTCCGCGCCCACGACGGTGGAGATCGCCGCCGCGGACCTGCCGGAGGGCACGCGGCTCGTGCAGCTCGGCGCCTACGACACGGTCGAGGTCGCGCGCGGCGAGTGGGACCGGCTGGCCGCACGCTTTCCCGACTATTTTGCCGACCGTCCCCGCGTGATCGAGGAGGCGGCGTCGGGCGGGCAGACCTTCTTCCGCCTCCGGGCGGGCGGGTTCGACGACCTCTCGGGCTCGCGCCGGTTCTGCGCCGTGCTGGTGGCCCAGGGCGCGGCCTGCATTCCCGTCACGGTGCGCTGAGGCGTGGCGGTCGCGGCCACGATCTTCGGGCTCGGGGGCGCGATCCTGGAGGCCGACGAGGCCTTCTTCTTCGCCGAGGCGAAGCCCTGGGGCTTCATCCTCTTCGCCCGCAACGTCGAGAGCCCGGAACAGCTCCGCCGCCTGACCTCGGACCTGCGCGACGCCCTGGGGCGGGATGCGCCGGTGCTGATCGACCAGGAGGGCGGGCGCGTGCAGCGGATGCGCGCGCCGCACTGGCGGGAATGGCCGCCCGCGCTCGACCACATGGCGGCGGCGGGGCGGCAGGCGGAGCGCGCCATGTTCCTCCGCGCGCGGCTGATCGCGGACGAGCTCAGGGAGGCGGGCATCGACGTGAACTGCGCGCCGCTGGCCGACGTGGCGCGCGCGGGGACGCACCCGATCCTGCGCAACCGGCTCCATGGCAGCGATGCCGCGACCGTGGCCGGGGCCGCGCGGGCCGTGGCGGACGGGCTGATGGCGGGCGGCGTCGTGCCCGTGCTGAAGCACCTGCCGGGCTACGGGCTCGGCGAGGTGGACAGCCACGAGGACCTGCCGCGCGTGACGGCATCGGCCGAGGAGTTGCGGGCGGTCGACTTCGCGGCCTTCCGGCCGCTGGCCGACCTGCCCCTCGGGATGACGGCGCATATCGTCTACACCGCCTTCGACGCGGAGGCGCCCGCGACGCTCTCGCCCGGGATGATCCGCCTCGTGCGGGAGGAGATCGGCTTCGGCGGGCTCCTGATGACGGATGATCTGTCGATGGGCGCGCTGCCCGGTCCGATCGGGGAGCGCGCGGCGCGGGCGCGGGCGGCGGGCTGCGACCTGATCCTGCATTGCAACGGCCGGATGGCCGAGATGGAGGAGGTGATGGCCGAGGCGGGCACCCTGTCGGCGGCGCAGCTCGCGCGCGGCGAGGCGGCGCTCGCGCTGCGGGCGCGGGTCGAGCCGCTTGACATCGCCGCCGCCGAGGCCGAACTTGCCGCCCTTTCCACGGGAGAGGTTCATGGCTGACACGCCGGTCCCGGCCAATGACAGCGACTGGGACGCGGTCAGCGCGCGCCGTGCCGAGGAGGCGCTGGTCGTGGACGTGGACGGCTTCGAGGGGCCGCTCGACCTGCTCCTGTCGCTGGCGCGCACGCAGAAGGTGGACCTCCGGCAGATCTCGATCCTCGCGCTGACCGAGCAGTATCTCGCGTTCATCGAGAAGGCGCGGCAGATGCGGCTGGAGCTTGCGGCCGACTACCTCGTGATGGCGGCGTGGCTCGCCTTTCTCAAGTCGCGCCTCCTCCTGCCGCCGGAACCGGGGGAGGAGGGCCCGAGCGCCGAGGATCTCGCCGCGCGCCTCGCCTTCCAGCTCGAGCGTCTCGCCGCGATGCGCGAGGTGGCGGCGCGGCTGATGGGCCGCGACAGGCTCGGGCGCGACCGGTTCGTGCGGGGGATGCCCGAAAGCGTGAGCTCGGCGCGGCGGGTGGTCTACACGGCGGGCCTGATCGACCTTCTCCAAGCCTATGCGCGGGTGCGCACGCGCGACGATTTCCGTCCCTACGCGCTCGACCGCGAGTCCGTCTTCACCATGGAGGAGGCGCTGGAGCGGCTGCGGCCGCTGATGGGCGACGTGGCGGAGTGGACGGACCTCATGAGCTTCCTTCCGAAGGGCTGGGAGACGGACCCCAGACGCCGCCGCTCGGCGACGGCGGCGAACTTCGCCGCGGCGCTCGAGCTGGCCAAGTCGGGCCGCGTGCAGATCCGCCAGACGGAGACCTTCGCACCCATCCACCTGCGGCGGAGGGACTGAGATGAGCGACCGCCCCGACGAGGCCGAGGCCCCGCGCGAGAGCCTGTTCCGCGCGCCCCCGCTCGCCGAGCAGGAGCGCATGGTCGAGGCGATGCTCTTCGCCGCCGCCGAACCGATGAGCGTGGCCGAGATGGAGGCGCGGATGCCCCATGGCTGCGACCCCGCCGAGGCGGTCCAGCTCCTGCGCCGGCGCTACGAGGGGCGGGGCGTGCAGGTGGTGCGCGTGGGCGACGCCTGGGCGGTCCGTACGGCGCCAGACCTCGGCTATCTCATGGCCCGCGAGAGCGTCGAGACGCGCAAGCTCAGCCGCGCGGCCATCGAGACGCTGGCCATCGTCGCCTATCACCAGCCGGTGACGCGCGCCGAGATCGAGGAGATCCGCGGCGTCTCGGTCAGCAAGGGCACGGTCGACCAGCTGATCGAGCTCGGCTGGGTGCGGTTCGGGCGGCGGCGGATGACGGTGGGACGGCCCGTCACCTACGTGGTGACGCAGGGGTTCCTCGACCATTTCGGCCTCGAGAGCGCGCGCGACCTCCCCGGCCTCAAGGAACTGCGCGAGGCGGGGCTGCTCGAGAGCCGCCCGCCCGAGGGCGAGGCCGCGGAACTGCCCGAGGACGAGACCGGGCAGCTCTTCGAGGACGAGCAGGCCGAGGACGACGAAGCCTGATTTTCGCCACAATTGCCGCTATGCTGCGCCCCCGCAGGCAGAATGCGCACGGGGCAGCAATGGACCGCATCGTCAACATGATCGTCGGGCGCGTCGTCCGGCAGCTCGTCAACCGCGGCGTCGATGCCGGGGTCGAGCGGGTCTTCTCCGGCAGCGGCGACGCGGCGGGCGCGGAGCCCACCGCCGAGCAGCGCCAGCGCATCGGCCAGACCAAGCGCCACGCGCGCGAGGCGATCCGGCTCGCGCGGCGCATCGGGCGCTTCTGAACCCTCCACGGTCGAGCGGTGGCCGCCGTGCCACATCCCCCGCGCGGGCGAGATCCGCGGCGGGGGTTTGCCACGTTTCCGCCACAATCGGGCTCGAATCATGGCAGCGGGGCTCAACCCGCCAAGAACAATAAAGAAGTGAGGCAGCAAAATGCACAGGCTCGTCCAGACGCTCCTGCGTCTCGTTCCGCATCGGGAACCGGCCGGCACCGGCAATCCGCATCTCCACCCCAGCGTCCGCGGCTCGAGCTACGACCGCACGCTCGCCGCCTTCAAGGCCGAGCAGGCCGAGCGCGCCGCGCGCAACGTGCGCCGCGTCGCGGGCGAGTGGAAGTCCTCGCGCCACTGAGCGGCGAGGGCAGGGGGCAAAGAGGAAGGGGCGCCCGGAGGCGCCCCTTTTCTTGTCCATCGGTGCCGCGGATCAGCAGCTGTAGTACATCTTGTACTCGACCGGGTGCGGGGTGTGTTCGAAGGCGTAGACCTCCTCCCACTTGAGCGCCAGGTAGCCCTCGATCTGGTCCTTGGTGAACACGCCGCCCTTGAGCAGGAAGTCGTGGTCGGCCTCGAGGTTCTCGAGCGCCTCACGAAGCGACGCGCAGACCGTCGGGATGCCGGCCAGCTCCTCGGGGGGCAGGTCGTAGAGGTCCTTGTCCGACGGATCGCCGGGATGGATCTTGTTCTGGATGCCGTCGAGGCCGGCCATCAGCAGGGCCGCGAAGGCGAGGTAGGGGTTCGCCGACGGGTCGGGGAAGCGGGCCTCGACGCGCTTGGCCTTCGGGCTCTCCGTCCACGGGATCCGGATGCAGCCCGACCGGTTGCGGGCGGAGTAGGCGCGCAGAACCGGCGCCTCGAAGCCCGGGATCAGGCGCTTGTAGGAGTTCGTGGACGGGTTGGTGAAGGCGTTCAGGGTCTTGGCGTGCTTGAGCAGGCCGCCGATGTAGTAGAGCGCCTCGTCCGAGAGGTCGGCGTACTTGTCGCCCGCGAAGAGCGGCTTGCCGTCCTTCCAGATCGACATGTTGACGTGCATCCCCGTGCCGTTGTCGCCGGCCATCGGCTTGGGCATGAAGGTCACGGTCTTGCCGTAGGCATGCGCGACGTTGTGGATGACGTACTTGTACTTCTGCAGCTCGTCCGCCTGCTTGGTGAGCGAGTTGAAGATCAGGCCCAGCTCGTGCTGGTTCGACGCCACCTCGTGGTGGTGCTTGTCGACCTTCATGCCGATGCGCTTCATCGTCGAGAGCATCTCGGAGCGCAGGTCCTGGCCCGGGTCGATCGGGTTCACGGGGAAGTAGCCGCCCTTGATGCCGGGACGGTGGCCCATGTTGCCCATCTCGTACTCGGTGTCGGTGTTCCAGGCACCGTCCACGGCGTCGACCTCGAAGGACACCTTGTTCATCGAGACGGCGTAGCGGACGTCGTCGAACACGAAGAACTCGGCCTCGGGGCCGAAATAGGAGACGTCGCCGATGCCGGTCGACTTCAGGTAGGCCTCGGCCAGCAGCGCCGTGCCGCGCGGATCGCGGTTGTAGGCCTCGCCGGTGTCGGGCTCGACCACGGTGCAGTGGATGCAGATCGTCTTCTCGGCGTAGAAGGGATCGACATAGGCGCTCTCGGTGTCGGGCATGAGCTTCATGTCGGAGGCCTCGATGCCCTTCCAGCCGGCGATCGAGGAGCCGTCGAACATGAAGCCTTCGTCAAGGAAGTCCTCGTCGACGAGATCGGCCATCACCGTGACGTGCTGCAGCTTGCCGCGCGGGTCGGTGAAGCGGATGTCGACGTAGGCCGCATCCTCGTCCTTGATCATCTTCAACACACTGTCTTTGCTCATCGTGACCTTCCCTTGACGTTTGGTCTGATCCGCGGGCGCGGAGCCCGCATGGGTTGATGGTTGTCGCCGTCCCGGCGCGGTGTCCGCGCAGCGCGGGCCGAGGGCTCAGAGCGCCTCTTCGCCCGACTCGCCCGTCCGGATGCGGATGGCCTGGCTCACGTCGGACACGAAGATCTTGCCGTCGCCGATCTTGTCCGTCTTGGCCGCGGCGATGATCGCCTCGATGGCGGCGTCGACCATGTCGTCGGACAGCACGACCTCGATCTTCACCTTGGGAAGGAAGTCCACGACGTATTCCGCACCCCGGTAGAGCTCGGTATGGCCCTTCTGGCGGCCGAAGCCCTTCACCTCGGTCACGCTGAGGCCCTGGATGCCGATCTCCTGGAGCGCCTCCTTCACCTCGTCGAGCTTGAAGGGCTTGATGATCGCCTCGATCTTTTTCATGCGCCCCTGACCTCCTCGCCGTCTCATCGCATTGCCGAGCCGTGACACCACTTTGTGGCGGGGGCGTCCATCGGGTAGCGTTCGCAGGGCTTCCCGCGCTGCGGGAATCCGCGCAGTGCGATTAACGAATGGGCGGAGCGCACAAGAAATGAGCATACGTGAATCTCGTGACGGCGAAGAGCTCCTGACGCCCGCGCAGATGCGCGCCATCGAGGACGCGGCGATCGCCTCGGGCGCGGTCACGGGGCGCGAGCTGATGGAGCGCGCGGGCCGGTCGGTCGTCGAAGCGATCTTCGCCGAGTGGCCCGCGTTCGCCGCCGCGCCGCACCACGCGGCGGTCCTGTGCGGGCCCGGCAACAATGGCGGCGACGGGTTCGTGATCGCGCGGCTTCTCCTGGACTGGGGCTGGAGCGTGGAGGTCTTCCACTACGGCGACCCGGCAAGGCTGCCGCCCGACGCCGCGGCCGCCCGGGAGCGCTTCGTCGCGCGCGGCGGCGCCGTCACGGCCTGGGAGCCCGCGGCGGTCGAGGCGATCGAGGCTGACCTGGTGGTCGACGCGCTCTTCGGCGGGGGCCTCGCGCGCCCGGTTCCCGAGGAGGTGCGCTATCCGCTGGCCGAACTCCAGGATCGGTGGCGCGCCTGCGGCACCGCGACGCCGCTCGTCGCCGTGGACGGCCCGTCGGGTATCTGTCTCGGGACCGGGCGTGCGCTGGCTGTGGACGTGGAACCGCCGGAGGCGGCGCTGACCGTCACCTTCCATCGCCTCCGGACCGGCCATTGCCTGTCGGACGGCATGATGAATTCGGGCCGCGTGGTCGTGGCGGATATCGGGCTCGAGCCGTTCCACGCCGCCGCCGACGGATCGGCCCGCGCGCGCCTCGCGGGGCCTGCCGCGCTGACGCGGCTTCCCCGGCACGCCGACGCGAACAAGTTCAGCCACGGGCATGTCCTCGTGCTGGCGGGCGGCCTCGGGCGCACGGGCGCCGCCCGGCTCGCCGCGCGGGGCGCGCTGCGGGTGGGGGCAGGGCTCGTCACGCTGGGTACGCCGCCCGAGGCCGTGCCCGAGGTCGCCGCGCAGATCACCGCGATCATGTGCGCGCCGGTCGCCGATGCGGAGGCGCTCGCGGCGCTGCTGGAGGACGGGCGCATCCGCGCTCTCTGCCTCGGACCCGGCCTCGGCGTCGGGCGCGCGCGGAGGCTCCTGCCCGTCTGTCTGGGCGCGGCCCCGCAGCGCCCGACCGTCCTCGACGCCGACGCGCTGACCGCGCTCGCCGAGGCGCCCGACCTCCGCGCGGCGCTCCACCCGGGCTGCGTCCTGACCCCCCATGGCGGCGAGTTCCGCAGGCTCTTCCCCGACATCTTCGACGCCCATGCGAGGGCGCCGGACGGCACGGCGCCCATGTCGAAGGCGGAGGCGACATGCGCCGCCGCGGCGCGGGCCGGTTGCGTCGTCCTGTTCAAGGGCGCGGGCACGGTGATCGCCGATCCCTCGGGCCGGACCGTGATCCACGCGGCGGTGCGCGGGCGGGCCGCCCCCTGGCTGGCGACCGCGGGGGCGGGGGATGTGCTCGCCGGCTTGATCGCGGGGCTGATCGCGCAGGACCTCGACCCGTTGACGGCCGCCGAAACAGCCGCCTGGCTGCACGTGGAGTGCGCGCGCGCCTTCGGCCCCGGCCTCATCGCCGAGGACCTGCCCGAGGCGCTGCCCGGCGTGTTCCGCGCGCTCGGCCTCTGACACCGGATTTCCCCCTTACGTCGCGGGGGACGCTTTGCTAGAGACGGCGCGCGCGGGTGTGGCGGAACTGGCAGACGCACCAGATTTAGGTTCTGGCGCCGCAAGGCGTGGGGGTTCAAGTCCCTCCACCCGCACCAGTCTGACATCGCTCGACTCAACAGGACGTGGCGGCGCGATCGGGAAACTTGAGTGCGCCGGGAAACCGAAGAGCGGGCGGGCTCACAGGTCGGTTGCCGGTCGGTCATGCGTCGCGCCGTGGCGGTTCCGGGGTGTCCACGAGGGCATCCATGAGGAATTCACGATAGTTTTGCGCTAAACCGCGGTCGTTTCGGGCCGGAGCGAGGATATGCCGCAACGGCACCGTTGGCTCGCGCGATAACCAGTCGCGGCAAAGGGCGATACGAGACGACGATGACCTCAGAGAACCGCGCACTGGCCCCGAACGGCGAGGCCCGGACGGCCAAGCCGGATGGGACGTCGCCTCCGTGGCACTCCCGCGCGACGGGCGAGACGATGGCGGCGCTGGCGACCGGCGCGAGCGGGCTCTCCGTGGACGAGGCGCGCATCAGGCTCGAGACCGGCGGGCCGAACCGGCTGCCGGAACCGCCGCGCGCGGGGGCCGTCGCGCGCTTCCTGCGCCAGTTCAACAACCTCCTGATCTACGTCCTGCTCGGTGCG
>NZ_JBQLZP010000286.1:0-3785 GCF_052168335.1 Roseicyclus sp.
CGCGCTCCAGAAGGGCGACGGGGGCGTTCTCGGGCGCGGTGTAGCGGAAGAGGTCGCCCGACTGGAGAAGCCTGTCGATCTCGGCGCGCGCGGCTTCGGGGATCGGCTCGGCGTCGTAGACGTTGGGTCCGATGCTCGCCATGGTTTCACCTTTTTGGAATGTCCCTTTTCGGAAAACTTACACTGTTAAGGTGAGGCGGGCGAGTCTGAATACGCATTCACACCGTCTGACGCGGGGTTCGACGTTGCGGGATTGCATCGGTTGCGGGGCTCAGACGCCCAGCCGGTCGCGTAGCGCGAACCACGTCATCGCGAGCGTGAGGAGCGGCGCGCGGAAGGCCGCGCCGCCGGGGAAGGTCGGGACGGGCAGCGCCTCGAAGGTCGCCAGGCCCTCCTCCCGGCCCATGACGGCCTCGGCCATGACGCGGCCCGCCATGCCCGAAAGCGAGACACCATGCCCCGAGAAGCCGGCGCCGGACAGGACGTTCTGCCCGACCCGCGCGACATGGGGAAGCCGTGTCACCGTCACGGCCAGCGAGCCGCCCCAGACATGGCTCACGCTCACGTCGCCGAGCTGCGGGAAGAGGTTGCGCATCCGCGCCACGAGCGCCGTCGAGATGTCCTTCGGGAAGCCGATGGAATAGCTCTCGCGCCCGCCGAAGAGGAACCGGCGGTCGGCGCTGAAGCGGTAGTAGTTCACCACGAACTTGGAATCCGACACCGCGATGTCCTCGGCGAGGATGTCGGTCCAGCGGTCGGGCAGGGGTTCGGTCGCGGCGATGAAGGAGTTGATCGGCATGACCTTCGCGTTCACCGGCTTCAGGATGCCGGGGAGGTAGCCGTTGCCCGCGACGATGGCGTGATCCGCCGTCACCGTGCCGCGCGCCGTCTCGAGGCGCACGGGCGCGCCGGGGCGGATCGCCGTCACCTCGGTCATTTCGTGGATCGTGGCACCCGCCGCCTCGGCCTCGCGGGCCAGCGCGCAGGCATAGGCGAGCGGATGCAGGTGCCCGCCGCCGGGATCGAAGCTGCCGCCCACGTAGAGGGGCGACTTCACCAGCGCGCGGAAGTCGTCGCCTTCGAGGATGCGCGTCTCGTAGCCGTATTCGCGCGCGAGGAACTCCGCCTCGTGGCGCAGCGCGTCGAGATCGCCCCTGGAATACTCGCCATGCGCCGTGCCCGGTTGAAGGGCCGCTTCGGGCGCGTGGGTCGTGCAGAAGTCGCGGAGCTGCGCCTTCGCCCCCTCCGACAGGTCCCAAAGCGCGCGCGCCCGCTCCCGCCCGAGGCGGTCGGCCAGCCAGTCCTGGCCCTTGTTGAAGCCGGTGTGGATCTGCCCGCCGTTCCGCCCCGATGCGCCGAAGCCCACGCGGTGCGCGTCGAGCACCACCACCCGCCGGCCCGCCCGCGCCAGGGTCAGCGCCGCCCAGAGCCCGGTGAAGCCCGCGCCGAGGATCGCCACGTCCGCCCGCGCGTCGCCGTCGAGCGCCGGACGCTCGGGCGGGGCGGGCAGGCTGGCGGCATACCAGCTCGGCGCGTGCTCCCCGGCGCGGTCGTTGCGGTAGAGCGGGTTCATACGTTCAGGAGCAGGTGCTCGCGCTCCCAGGGGGAGATCACCTGGAGGAACTCGTTGTATTCCAGCTCCTTCACGGCGGTGTAGACGCGGCAGAACTCCTCGCCCAGCACCTGCTGGATGGTCGGGTTCGCCTCCAGCAGGCCGAGCGCGTCGCCGAGGCCGCGGGGCACCCCGCTCTCGAGCTTGTAGGCGTCGCCCGAGAAGGGATCGGACGGATCGGTCTTCTCCAGCAGTCCGACGAGCCCGCAGGCGAGCGAGGCGGCGATGCCGAGATAGGGGTTGCAGTCCATCCCCGGCAGCCGGTTCTCGACCCGCCGCGCGGCGGGTTCGCTCACCGGCACGCGCAGGCCCGTCGTGCGGTTGTCGCGCCCCCATTCGAGGTTGATCGGCGCCGCGAAGTCCGGGACGTAGCGCCGGTAGCTGTTCACGTAGGGCGCCAGAAGCGCGATCACCGCGGGCAGGTTGCGCTGCATGCCCCCGATGAAGTGCATGAACGCCGGCGTCTCCGAGCCGTCGGGATTGGAGAAGATGTTCTGCCCGGTCTTCAGGTCCACCACCGAGTGATGGATGTGCATGGCGCTGCCCGGCTCGCCTTCGATGGGCTTGGCCATGAACGTCGCGTAGGTGTCGTGCCTGAGCGCCGCCTCGCGGATCATGCGCTTGAAGAAGAACATCTCGTCGGCGAGCTTGACCGGCTCGCCGTGGCGGAGGTTCAGCTCGATCTGGCCCGACCCGCCCTCCTGGAGGATGCCGTCGATCTCGAGGCCCATGGCCTCGGCGAAGTCGTAGATGTCGTCGATGACCTTGCCGTATTCGTCCACGGCCGACATGGAATAGGCCTGCCGCGCCGCCGCGCGCCGCCCCGAGCGGCCCATCGGGGGCTCGATCTCGCGCGCGGGGTCGGTGTTGGGCGCGACGAGGTAGAACTCCATCTCGGGCGCCACGATGGGCTGGAGGCCGCGCGCCTTGTAGAGGTCGACGACGCGCTTCAGCACGTTGCGCGGCGCGTAGGGCACCGGGTTGCCCTTCTGGTCGTCGATGTCGTGGATCACCTGGAGCGTCGTGTCGGCGGTCCAGGGCGCAGGCGTCGACGTGGAATAGTCCGGCGTCAGGATCATGTCCGGCTCGGTGAAGCCGTCGGCCACGTCGTCGGCCCAGTCGCCCGTGATCGTCTGGAAGAAGATCGAGTTCGGCAGGTAGAAGAACGGCTGGCGCGCGAACTTCTGGCCGGGCATGGCCTTGCCGCGCGCGATCCCCGCGAGGTCCGCGACGATGCACTCGACCTCGTCGATGGCGCGGCCCTCGAGGTAGGTCTGCGCGACCTCCGGCAGCTTCTCGATCAGGTCGGCGACGGGGCTCGAACTCATGTCCGGGCCTCCGTGGCGAAGGGCACGCGGGTGGCGGGCGCGCCTTCCAGCACGTCGGCCATCCAGTCGCCGATAAGGCGGTTGTGGTCCTCGCCCCCGAGGCTCGCGGCGGCCTTGGCCACCAGGTCCGGCTCCACCGTGGCGGAGCGGTAGGCGATCAGCCCCTCGACCACCGGGCGGCCGAACTCGGGGTGTGGCTGGATCGTCAGGATGCGCTCGCCGATGGCGAGGACCGCGTGCGCCGTCATCTCGCTGTCGCCGAGCACCGTCGCGCCCGGGGGCAGTTCCACGACCTGGTCCTGGTGCCAGGCATGGAGCGACACCTCGCGCCCGCCGATGCGGTAACGCCGGAGGCCCACGGCCCAGCCGCCGGGATACTTGATCACCTTGCCGCCGAGCGCCTGCGCGATGATCTGGTGGCCGAAGCAGACGCCCACGAGCGGCCGGCCCGCGTCGCGGATGCCGCGGATCAGCTCCTCGAGCGGCGGAATCCAAGGGTGGTCCTCGTAGGCGCCGTGCCTGGAGCCCGTGATGACCCAGCCGTCAGCCGCCTCGGGGCCCTCGGGGAAGTCCATGTCCACGACGTCGAAGACGCGGAACTCGAAGCCGCGACCGCCGAGGAGGCGGCGGAACATGTCGGAATACTCGCCCTGTTGCGCCGAAATCTCTTCGGGCACATGGCCTGTCTGCAGGATGCCGATGATCATGAAGATGCTCGTATGGGATGTGCCGCCAAGCTAGGCGCGCGCGCGAACCTGCACAAGTGGGGCCGGTTTTCCGGCGGCGGGGGGTTCAGCCGGGGCGCGGTTCGTGCTGAGGTGGCGGCGAGCCATGATGGAGGACGC
>NZ_JBQLZP010000287.1:0-1197 GCF_052168335.1 Roseicyclus sp.
CGAGCTTCTGCGCGCCTGGTGGCTCGTGCGCTTCCGCGAGTTCCGCAGCTACGCCCCCGCGCTGGGCGAACCCCGCCCCGGCACCTTCGCGACCGAGGCGCTGCACGGCGACCTCCAGCTCCTGCGCGACGTGCGCTGGGCCATCGAGGCGATCAACCGCACCGTCGGCGGGCGCTTCACCTGCCTCATGCAGGCCATGGCCGGCAAGGCGATGCTGAACCGCCGCGGCGTCGAGAACACGCTGATCCTCGGCGCCAAGATCAACCGCGGCAAACCCGAGCCCGGTGCCGACCCGATCGCCGCGCATGCCTGGCTCCGGGCGGGGCCGGTCGTGCTCCTCGGCGGAGAGGCGAGCGTCGGCTTCGTCCCGGTGACGAGCTATCATAGCGGCTGAGGGAAAGGCGGGCCGGACGACGTCCTTGAAAATCGTGTTTGGCGCTGAAATCCTTGCGGATGCCACCCGACCCGACAAGCAGGATAGCGGCTTGCGGGCGGTCGGCAACAATTCCGAAGCGAGATTTGTTATCGCGCAAAATACGGAAACAAAACTTCAGAAATTATCCACCGATATTTTCTGCATTGTCGCCGAAAGGTCAACAATAGCGCTCCGTCCACAAGCGCCCGCCGGCTTATCCCCAGAGCCGTTCCGGAATTGCCCGTGAGTGCTCCCCGCACCGGAGCGAATCCCGCCACGCGGACGCATCTCCGCCCCTCTTGCGCGGACCCTGATTCCCTGCCGCTCGCGCCATCGGCGCAGTTGCGTGCCCTGCGCGCCTGTGCCAAGACTGCGAGGACACAACTAGACGAACCGGTTCAGTTATGGCGGACTTCGCGAAGCAGCGTTTGACGATGGTGGACACGCAGGTGCGGCCCTCCGACGTCACGAATTTTCCGATCATCGACGCGATGCTGTCCGTCCCGCGCGAGGATTTCATGCCCGCCGCGCGGCGCGACCTCGCCTATGTCGGCGGCCCGATCGAGATCGCGCCGGGGCGGATGCTGCTCGACCCGCGCACCATCGCCAAGATGCTCGACGCCGCCGACCTCGAGCCGGGCGATGCCGTGCTCGAAATCGGCTGCGGGCTCGGCTACACGACGGCGCTTCTGGCGCATATCGTCGAGGCCGTCGTCGCCGTGGAGGAGGACGAGAGCCTCGCCGTCGGCGTTCAACGGCGCCAGCAGGCGCGGCGGCTGCTC
>NZ_JBQLZP010000288.1:0-1689 GCF_052168335.1 Roseicyclus sp.
TCAGAGCTTCTCGGTCAGCTCCGGCACCGCCTGGAAGAGGTCGGCGACGAGGCCGTAGTCGGCGACCTGGAAGATCGGCGCCTCCTCGTCCTTGTTGATCGCGACGATCACCTTGCTGTCCTTCATGCCGGCGAGGTGCTGGATCGCGCCCGAGATTCCGACCGCGATGTAGAGGTCGGGGGCCACGACCTTGCCGGTCTGGCCCACCTGCCAGTCGTTCGGCGCGTAGCCCGAATCGACCGCCGCACGGCTGGCGCCCACCGCCGCGCCGAGCTTGTCCGCGAGCTTCTCGATCAGCGCGAACTGCTCGGAGGAGCCGAGCGCACGGCCGCCCGACACGACGATGCCGGCCGAGGTCAGCTCGGGGCGGTCGGAGGCCGCCACCTTGTCCTCGACCCATTCCGAGAGGCCGGAGGCGCCGGGTGCCGCCACCGCCTCGACCGGGGCCGCATTGCCCGTGCCCGCCGCCTCGAAGGTCGACGTGCGGAAGGTCACGACCTTCTTGGCGTCGGAGGACTTCACCGTCTGGATCGCGTTGCCCGCGTAGATCGGCCGCTCGAACGTGTCGGCGTCCACCACGCCCGAGGCGTCCGAGATCACCATGACGTCGAGAAGGGCCGCCACGCGCGGCATGATGTTCTTGGCGTCCGTCGTGGCGGGCGCGCAGATGTGGCTGTAGTCGCCCGCGAGCCCCACGATCAGCTCCGCCGTCGCCTCGGCGAGGCGGTGGCCGAGGCTGTCGCCCTCGGCGCAGAGCACCTTGGACACGCCCTCGATCGTCGCGGCCTGGTCGGCGGCGGCCTTCGCGGAGGCCCCGGCGCAGAGCACGGTCACGTCGCCGAGCTTGCCCGCCGCCGTCACCGCCTTGGCGGTCGCGTCCATCGACAGCTCGCCGTTGGTCACTTCGGCAAGAAGAAGTACGGCCATCAGATCACCCCCGCTTCGTTCTTCAGCTTCTCGATCAGTTCGTCCACCGACCCCACCTTCACGCCCGCCTTGCGCGCCTCGGGCTCGGCCGTCTTGACGACCGTCAGCCGCGGCGTGACGTCGACGCCGTAATCGGCGGCGGTCTTTTCGTCGAGCGGCTTCTTCTTCGCCTTCATGATGTTCGGAAGCGACGCATAGCGCGGCTCGTTCAGGCGCAGATCGACGGTGACGATGGCGGGCATCTTCACCTTGATGGTCTGGAGGCCGCCATCGACCTCGCGCGTCACGAGCGCATGGTCGCCCTCGACCGAGACCTCGGAGGCGAAGGTCGCCTGGGACCAGCCGAGGAGGGCCGACAGCATCTGGCCCGTCGCGTTCATGTCGTTGTCGATGGCCTGCTTGCCCGCGAGAACGAGGCCCGGGCCCTCCTCCTCGACGACCTTGGCGAGGATCTTCGCGACCGCGAGCGGCTCGACGTCCTGATGCACGTCATCGGCGGCGACGACGAGGATCGCGCGGTCGGCGCCCATGGCGAGCGCGGTCCGGAGCGTCTCCTGCGCCTGCCTGACGCCGATCGAGACGGCGACGACCTCCTCGGCCTTGCCGGCCTCCTTCAGGCGGATCGCCTCCTCGACCGCGATCTCGTCGAAGGGGTTCATCGACATCTTCACGTTGGCGAGATCGACCCCGGAGCCGTCCGCCTTCACGCGGACCTTCACGTTGTAGTCGATCACGCGCTTGACGGGCACGAGCACCTTCATG
>NZ_JBQLZP010000289.1:0-9628 GCF_052168335.1 Roseicyclus sp.
CTGAACCGCACCGAAGCCCCGGCCCCCGCGCCGGGGCTTTCGCGTGTCCGGGTGCCGCGACGTGACCGGAACCCGCCCTTCGCGCCTCGCGTTGCCTCCGCGTGGCAACGGAGGAGGTTGAACCCATGCCGGCATCGAAGAATTCCACGGCGCTCGCCGCCATCCTCGCGTCGGCGGTGACCTTTGCGGGTCCGGCCGCGGCGCAGGAGGACAATGTCGCGGCGCTCGTCGACTGCGTGCTCGACGGCGAGGCATCCTGTCCGACCGGGATCACCGAGGCGGAGGTCGAGGACGCCGTCGACACCATCGTCGAGCGCACGGGCGACGACCGCGCAGCGGTGCGCCAGCGCGTCGAGGAGACGCTCGACGCGGCGGGCGTGACGATCGCACCGGCCGAGGCCGAACCGGAGGCTGAAGCGCCGCCGGATGCCGCGCCCGTCGAGGTGCCCGAGGCTCCGGAAGCGGCCGCCGAAGAGGCCACGGAAGAGGCGGCCGATGAGACCGGAGCCGCGACGGATCGGCCTGCCGACGCGGCCGCCGCACCTGAGGATGCCACTGCGGATACGGCCGGGGATACGGATGCCCCCGCGACGGAAGAGGCCCCCGCGACGGAAGAGGCCCCCGCGACGGAAGAGGCCGATGTCGCGGAAGAGGCGCCCGAGGACGCGGCGGAAGACACCGCGGTGCCGACCGAGGACGCATTGGAGGATGCCCTGGCCGAGGAGGCCGAGGCCGCTGGCGAAACCGGTGCCGAGGCCGATGCCGCCGCCGTGGAGGAGGCCGAGGACCTCCCCGAAGCCGGGGCGCAGGTCGATGACGACGCCGCCGCGCCTGCCGCGGGCGATACGCAGGCCGATGCCGATGCGCCTTCCGACACGGGTGCGGAGGCCGAAGCCGAAGTGGCGTCCGAGGCCGAGGTGCAGGCCGAGACCCCCGCGGCGGAAGAGGCCCCCGCAGCGGAGGAGGCCCCCGCAGTGGACGAGGCGGCCGCTCCGCAAGATGCCGACGGAGCCGACGGGTTCGAACCGCGGCCCGAGGCCGAGACGGAAGACACCGCCGACACCGCGGCCGGGGTCGTCCTGCCGGGCCCCGACGCCACGGCGCAGGAGATCGCCGCTGCGCTGTCCGGGCTCGAGGACGGGCCGGAGCGCGACGAGCTTCTGCGGCGGCTCGAGGAACGGCTAGCCGAGGATGCCGAGACGGCGCTGCCCGACGGCCCGACCGAGGCCGAGGCTCCCGACCCCGAGGAGCGCGAGCGCCGCGCGGCGATGGCCGAGGAAACCGCCGAGGCGGCGCTGGCGTCGCAGGCCCTGTCCGCGCTCGGCGTGACCGACGACGCCGCGGCCGAAGCGCCCGAAGCCGAGGTCGTCGAGAGCGAGAGCGTGGTCGTGACCGAGGAGACCTCGCGCTCGAGCGCGGAGGACGTGGCGGCCACGCTGACCGAGACGGAGGGCGAGGACAGCGACCGGAACACGCTCCGCAACATCCTCGGGGCTGCGGCGGCGGGCTTCGTCGTGGGCCAGCTCCTCGACAGCGGCGACGAGGTCGTGGCGCAGACCGGCGACCGGGTGATCGTCAACCGGAACGGCGAATACGTCGTCCTGAACGACGAGAACACGCTCCTCCGCCGCCCCGGCACGACGGTCGAGAGCGAGACCTACGCCGACGGCTCGACGCGGAACGTCTTCCTCCGCGAGGACGGGACCGAGGTGATCACGGTGCGCGCGCCGGACGGGCGCATCCTCTACCGCGCGCGGGTCGAGCCCGACGGGCAGCGCATCGTGCTGATCGACGAGACGCAGCGTTTCGAGCCGGTCCGCGTCGAGCGGTTGCCCGAACCCCGGCGCGTGCGCGTCATCGAGTACGAGCGCGGCATCGAGGCCCGGGCGCTCACCGAGGCGCTCGGCGAGGTGGAGACGGTGGAAGGTCTCGACCGGACCTACTCGCTCCAGCAGGTGCGCAATGTCCGCGAATTGCGCGAACTGATGCCGCGCATCGATCTGGAGGCGATCACCTTCCCCACCGGCTCTGCCGCGATCCAGCCGAGCCAGGCGCGGGAGCTCTCGGCGCTCGGCACCGCGATGGCGCAGATGATCGCGGAGGATCCCGACGAGATCTTCCTGATCGAGGGCCATACCGACACGGTGGGCGGCGAGATCATGAACCTCGCGCTCTCCGACCGGAGGGCCGAGAGCGTGGCGCTCGCGCTGACCGAGTATTTCGGCATCCCGCCGGAGAACATGGTCACGCAGGGCTACGGCGAGCGCTACCTGAAGTATCCCATCGAGGGCGACGTGCGCGAGAACCGGCGCGCCGCCGTCCGCCGGATCACGCCGCTCCTCCGGACGGTGGAACGCTAGCGGGCACGCGACCGCGAAAGGGCCGCCCATGCCGGGCGGCCCTTTTGCGTTTCGTGCCCCCGCCTGATAGGAAGGGGCGTCACCGATGGAGGAAGCCATGGACCTGCCCGCGATCTGAGCCGCCCGAAACGCCACTCGGACCGGAGGTTTTCCATGCCCTTGCCGTTCTCCAGCCCCGACACGCTGCATCCCCTGCGCCTGCCCGATGGCACCGCGCATCCGGGGACCGTGTTCCTCAAGCCCGCCATCGAGCATCCGCGTCTCGAGGTGGGCGACTATACCTATGCTTCCGCCCATGTGCCGCCCGACGACTGGGCCGCGCATCTTGCGCCCTGGCTCTACGCGTTCAGCCCCGAGCGCCTCGTGATCGGCCGCTTCTGCCAGATCGCCGACGGGGTGCGCTTCGTCACGTCGAGCGCCAATCATCGCCATGACGGGATATCGACCTTCCCCTTCGCGATCTTCGGCGGTGGGGAGGGGGATCCCTTCGCGCGCCCCTCGATGCCGGGGCCGGGGCCGGACACGGTCGTGGGTCATGACGTCTGGTTCGGGACGGGGGCGACCATCCTGCCGGGTGCGCGGATCGGGACGGGCACCATCGTCGCCGCGGGCGCGGTCGTCGGGGGCGAGGTGCCGCCCTACAGCGTCGTGGGCGGCAATCCGGCGCGCGTGATCCGGCCCCGTTTCGACGCGGAGACGGTCGCGCGCATTCTCGCGGTGGCATGGTGGGACTGGCCGATCGACGACATCCTCGCGCACGAGGCGGAGATCTGCGGCGGGGACATCGCCGCGCTGGAAGCCGTGGCCCGCTGAACGAGAAGACGCGCCCCGTATGGGGGCGCGTCGGTCTCGAAGGCGCCCGGAGCCGCCGGGGCGGCCCGGGCACGCGTCGCCTACGACTGGAGCACGCCGTCGATCACGCCGTCCACGCGGGTCTGGTCGCCCGAGGTGAGCGCGTTGTAGACCTCGAGCAGTTCGGCCTGCTCGAAGGTCGCGATCTCGTCGGCCGAATAGCCGCGGCGCTGAAGATACTCGATCGCCCGCTCCTCGGCACCCGAGGGATCGGCCGTGACCATCGCCATGTTCGCCTCGATGGCGCTCTCGATGGCGTTGCCGAGGCCGGTGTCGTCGCCCGAGGTCGCCGTGATGTAGATGTTGGCGATGTCTGGACCGGAGAGCGCGTTGACCATGTCGGGCGCGTAGCCGCGCGCCTCCAGGATGTCACGCACTTCCATCTCGACGTCCGTTTCGGGGAAGCTCTCGCGCGTCATCTCCGCGCCGTCCGCCGGAAGATCGTAGGACGCGATGAGCGCGTCGATGTTCGGCATCTCCTCGGACGTCGAGGCGATGTAGAGTTCGGCGATCTCGCCCTGCGTGAGCAGGTCGATGCTGGTCGCGGCATAGCCGTTGGCGACGAGCAGATCGCTCACCGTGGCCTCCACATCGGTCTGCTGCGCGGTGGCGGGCAGCGCGAGGGCGATGGCCGTCGTCAGGCTCAGGATCGTGCGTTTCATGTCGGTCTCCTTTCGAGTGCGTCGCACGGGCGCTCGCGCCCGGCGTCTGCCGACAAGACGCATGAACGCGCGCCATGTTCCCGGAACCTCCCGCGCGCGGTCGCGGACGCCCGCTCACGGCTTGGCCCGCGATCCCGGAATAGCCTTCCATGCAAGGACGCGCGGGCCGTCCGCAGGGGCGGGGACGGGCCTCCTTCACGATCGTTTGAGCCCGCGTTTCCGCCGCCCTCAGCGGACGAGACCGTATCGGCGGAAGATCGCCTCGATGCGCTGGTTCAGCATGAAGGCGGTGCCGTCGAAGCGCATGAGCAGCAGGTAGACCTCGCTGATTCCCGCGCAGTCGAGCAGGTCGTAGGGCAGGTCGTGCGCGATCCGGGGCAGGCTTGCCTCGACCGAGGCGCGGAGCTGGCCGCAGGTGTGCTTGTCCGCCTGTGCGGGCGTGCCCGGCGGAACGAGGGCGAGGGTCAGGGCGATCAGGGTGCGGTGCATGGGGTCCTCCCGTGCCGGTGCCCGGGGAGCCGCGTCGCGCGGTGCGGGCGTGCCCCAGCATAGCCGCCCGCCGGGGGGACCGGGAACCCCCATTCCCGGCTGGACAAGGCCCGCGATTGGTCCTATCCCGCTCTCCGGCCTAGGGGTGTAGCTCAGTTGGTAGAGCAGCGGATTCCAAATCCGCAGGCCGGGGGTTCGAGTCCCTCCGCCCCTGCCACCTCCGTCCCCTTTACCGGTGCAATCCGAGCAGCGTGGCGAGATAGGCCGGCACCTCCCTGAGCGCGCCCCTGACCTGCACCGAGAGCCGCCCCGTGGACCACGGCGGCGCGCTCGTCCCGACGGACAGGCCCGCGCGCCGGGCAAACAGGCGCGCGCGCGGCAGGTGGAAGGCGTCCGACACGATCAGGACCGACGAGATGCCGAGCCCCGCGAGGATCGGCAGGGCGAAACGGATGTTCTCGCCCGTGGTGGTCGAGCGCGTCTCGGGGTGGATCGCCGTATCCGGCACACCCTGCTCGACGAGAAGGCGCCGCATCACCTCGGCCTCCGCCGGGGGATGCCGTCCCGTGCCGCCGCAGGGAATCACGGCATCGGCCCGACCCTCGGCCCAGAGGCGGGCGGCGTGCAGCGTCCGCCGCCGGAGCGTCGGCGACGGGCGCTCGCCCGGCCAGACCGCGGCGCCGAGGACGAGGATCGCGCAGCGCGGTGCCTCCTTGCCGCCTTGCGTCGCTCCGGCCATCGGCTCCCTTCGTGTCGTCGCGTCGCGGTCGGCTTGCGTCCCGCGCCGTCGATGCGTATATCCGCCCCGATGTAGCCCGGGGGCAAGACCATGGCCAATCCGTTCCAGTTCCTGCAGCAGACGCGCGCCGAGATCGCCAAGGTGGTCTGGCCGACGCGCCGCGAGGTGCTGGTCACGACCGCGATGGTCTTCCTGATGGCCGTCGTCTTCGCCATCTTCTTCTTCGGCGTGGACTGGGTGATCCGCCAGCTTCTCGAGCTGACCCTCACCTTCTTCGGCTGACGCGGCCCCGACCGCAGGTCTTGATTTCCGCCAACGCGGCGGGTAAGGGCTTCCGCACTTCCCGAAAATGGCGTGCATCGAGTCGTGATGCACGCTGTTTCTTTTTCAGGGAGCGCCCTCGGGGCTTTGATCGTGAACGAAAAATCGCGCCGCAGGGTGCGAGCCTGGAAGGAACGCGAACGAGATGGCGAAACGGTGGTATTCGGTCAGCGTGCTGTCCAACTTCGAGAAGCGTGTGGCTGAGCAGATCCGCACCGCCGTCGCCGAGAAGGGCCTCGAGGAGGTGATCGAGGAAGTTCTCGTTCCCGAAGAGGAAGTGATCGAGATCCGCCGCGGCAAGAAGGTCACCGTGCCGCGCCGTTTCATGCCCGGCTACGTGCTCGTGCGCATGGACATGACCGACCAGGGCTATCACGCCATCAACTCGATCCCGCGCGTCACGGGCTTCCTCGGGCCGCAGGGCCGGCCGATGCCGATGCGCGACGAGGAGGTGAACGCGATCCTCAACCGCGTCGAGGAGGGCGAGGCGCAGCCGCGCTCGACCATCACCTTCGAGGTCGGCGAGAAGGTCAAGGTCAACGACGGCCCCTTCGAGGACTTCGACGGCATGGTCGAGGAGGTCGACGAGGACAACCAGCGCCTCAAGGTGACGGTGTCCATCTTCGGCCGCGCGACGCCGGTGGAACTCGAGTTCACGCAAGTCTCAAAGCAGAGCTGAGGCCGTGGGCGCGGACCCGCAAGGACGCGCCGACCCCCTCATCGACCGCTGGCTCGACAAGGACCGCCCCTGGC
Organism: Roseicyclus sp.; assembly: GCF_052168335.1. Classification (GTDB taxonomy): domain Bacteria; phylum Pseudomonadota; class Alphaproteobacteria; order Rhodobacterales; family Rhodobacteraceae; genus Roseibacterium. The sequence goes on from NZ_JBQLZP010000289.1 coordinate 6,177, forward strand.
GGGCCGAGATGTCGCGCATCCGGGCGATCCTGCTGTCCCACGGGCTCGACGAGGCGCTGAAGTGGCGCGCGCCCTGCTACGTGGCGCACGGGTCGAACGTCGCCATTCTCCACGGGCTCAGGGATCACTGCGCGCTCGGCTTCTTCGTCGGCGCGCTGATCGAGGACCGGCACGGGCATCTCGAGGCGCCCGGGCCCAATTCGCGGTCGAGCCGCGTGTTGCGCGTGCGCAGCGTCGGCGAGATCGACGCGATGGAGGGCGCTCTCCGGGACTATGTCGCGCAGGCCGTCGCGATCGCGCGCGAGGGGCGCAAGCCCGAGATGCGCGCGGACGACATCGACCTTCCGCCCGAGCTCGAGGCCGCGCTCGCCGCCGATGACGGCTTGCGCGCGGCCTTCGAGGCGCTCACCCCCGGACGCCGCCGGGGCTGGGCGCTGCATGTCGGCGGCGCCAAGCAGGCGGCGACGCGGCGGAGCCGGATTGCGAAGGCCGGGCCGCTGATCCGGGCGGGGAAGGGGTTGCACGACCGCTGAGGCGGCCGCGCCGGACCCTCAGCCGCGCTTCATCGGGCAGGTGTTGATCCCGAGGATCGAGTAGAGCGGGCACATCCCGACGAGGCCCGTCACCAGCGGCACCACGCCGATCCAGCCCCAGGGCGTCTGCGGGCCGATGAAGACCAGCGAAATCAGCACGAGGCCGGCGATGATGCGCAGGGCGCGGTCGAGAGTGCCTTCGTTGCGGGTCATGATCGTGTCTCCTTGTCTGCGAACATGACACAAATCTACCGCGTCGGGCCGGCTCCCGTCGGTGACACTGTCACCTTTCGTCTGCGGCAATCCGTTCCAGACCCGCGACATCCACCAGGTCGATCCATCCCCGTCCCGGCCGCACGAGGCCCTGCCGCGCGAATTCGGCCAGCCTGCGCGAGACGAAGGCGCGGCCCGACGCGGTCTCGACCGCGAGCTGCTCGTGCGTGGCGGGAACGCGCCCCTCTCCGTCCCGGAGCCGCAGGAGGGCGCGGGCGAGGCGCGCGTCGAAGCCGATCAGCGCCACGTCCTCGACCAGTCGCTCGAAGTCGCCGAAGCGCCGGGCGACGGAGGTGAAGATCCCCTCGCGGAAGCCCGCGTCCCCCGCCATCCGGTCATGGAAGAGCGCGGGCGGCAGGAGAATGCCGGAAAGAGCCGTCTCCGCCACCCCGGTCGCGCGGTAGGTCGCGTGGTTGATGAGACAGGAGAAGGTCTGCAGGCAAACGTCGCCCGGCTGCACGCGGTACAGCACCACCTCGCGCCCGTTCGCCGCCGTCAGCGAGACGCGGATCGTCCCCTCCTCGAGCTGCACGAAGCCGGGGCAGGGCTCGCCCGGCGAGAAGACGCGGGCGCCCTTGGGCAGCGAAAGGCGGCGCGGGCGGAGGCTCATGGCGCGACGATGGCACGGCGCGCGCGCGCGGGCCAGCTTCGCGAATCCGCCTTGCGTCGCGGCGCGTCCCTGTCTATGGGACGCCCGTCGCTCCTTCAGGGGGCGCAGTCTTGCGTGGGAGGCGAGGCGGTCGCGACCGCCGGACCGGACCACGGCAACAAAGGCCGAGGGGCGCGCCCCGAGGCTGTTGGAGAAAGGAGTGGCCTCATGGCCAAGAAACTCGCTGGAAAGATGAAGCTCCAGATCAAGGCAGGGCAGGCGACGCCGTCCCCGCCGGTCGGTCCCGCTCTGGGTCAGCGCGGCATCAACATCATGGAGTTCTGCAAGGCGTTCAACGCGAAGACCGCCGACCTGGAGCCTGGTGCGCCGACCCCGACGATCATCACCTACTACCAGGACAAGTCCTTCACGATGGAGATCAAGACGCCGCCGGCGTCCTACTACCTCAAGAAGGCGGCGGGCCTGAAGCCCGTGGGCAAGCGCAACCGTCCGCGCGGTGCCGAGAAGCCGGGCCGCGAGACGATCGCGACGATCACCCCCGCGCAGCTGCGCGAGATCGCCGAGGCCAAGATGAAGGACCTCAGCGCGAACGACGTGGAATCGGCAATGCAGATCATCCTCGGCTCCGCACGGTCGATGGGCATCGAGGTGAAGGGGTAATCATGGGCAAGATCGGCAAGCGCCTGAAGGCCGCCCAGGCCGCCTTCGAAGGCAAGGAAAACATCACCGTCGAGGAAGCCGTCGCGCTGCTCAAGGCGAACGCCTCGGCCAAGTTCGACGAGACCATCGAGGTCGCCATGAACCTCGGCGTCGATCCGCGCCACGCCGACCAGATGGTCCGCGGCACGGTCAACCTGCCGAACGGCACCGGCAAGACGGTGCGCGTCGCGGTCTTCGCGCGTGGCCCCAAGGCGGACGAGGCCAAGGCCGCCGGCGCCGACATCGTGGGTGCGGAAGACCTGATGGAGACGATCCAGGGCGGCACGATCGACTTCGACCGCTGCATCGCCACCCCGGACATGATGCCGATCGTCGGCCGTCTGGGTAAGGTCCTCGGCCCGCGCAACCTGATGCCGAACCCGAAGGTCGGCACGGTGACGATGGACGTGGCCGAGGCGGTCCAGGCCGCCAAGGGCGGACAGGTGCAGTTCAAGGTCGAGAAGGCCGGCGTGATCCACGCCGGTGTCGGCAAGGCCTCGTTCGACGCCGACAAGCTGGCCGAGAACATCCGCGCCTTCGTCGACGCGGTGAACCGCGCCAAGCCGGCGGGCGCCAAGGGGACCTACCTCAAGAAGGTGTCGCTGAGCTCGACCATGGGCCCGGGCGTCTCCGTCGCCCTCGACAGCGCGACCGGCAACTGACCGGCGGCACGGCCGCTAACGACAGGGCGCATCCGCATTCGCGGGTGCGCCTTTCGCGTTCCGGGGCCGGGCCCTCCGCCTGTGGATTTTCCTTGACAGGGGCTTGGCAAAGAGACGCCCGCAGGATAGGCACCACCCTTGCGAGGGAGCGCGCGATTCGTCACGCGCTCTTTTGCGTTTCGTCCGAGACGGTGGGTCGGGGGATCCTCTCCCGATAAATCCTGCCCGAGACGGGATCAGACCAGACGGCCGAGGCTCCGTACGAGCGCTTGGGCGGGTTGGGTTCCCGTTGTTTGGCCGTGGGGCGTGTCCCCGCACCAACGGACCAAAACCGCCGGAGCGATCCGGTACCATCGAGCCGGGAGGGTCGCCTCCCAAACTGGAGTGAAACTGTGGATAGAGCCCAGAAAGAGAAAGTGGTCGAGGAACTCGGCCAGATCTTCGAAAGCTCTGGCGTCGTCGTGGTGGCACACTACGAGGGTCTCACGGTTGCCGAGATGCAGGACCTGCGCGCGCGGATGCGTGATGCCGGCGGGTCGGTCCGCGTCGCCAAGAACAGGCTCGCCAAGATCGCCCTAGAGGGAACCGCTGTCTCTGGCATCGCGGAATTCCTCACGGGCATGACCGTCCTGTCCTACTCGGAAGACCCCGTGGCAGCCGCCAAGGTCGCCGAGG
>NZ_JBQLZP010000290.1:0-2976 GCF_052168335.1 Roseicyclus sp.
GCGCCCAGCGCGACCAGATGCCGGGCACGACGCCGAGAATGTAGCTCGCGCCGTTCCTGCGCGCGGCCTCGGTCATCGCGTCGAGGAGCATCCGCTGGGCGAAGCTGCGCCGCATCGCCGGCACCGCGTCGGTGATGAAGAAGCGCGACGCCTCCCAGACGTTCGGCTCGACCGGAGCCCTGAAGAACAGCACGTCGCTCGGGATGCCGTCGAGCACGCCCATCTGCGCGTCGCGGAGGAGATAGCTGTAGATCCCGTTTCTCGCCGTGGTCGGCACGAGGCGGACGCCACCGATGACCTGGCCGAACTCGTGCAGGACGATCCAGCGGCAGAACGGCGTGTCGTACTGGTCGAACTCCATGCCGTCCACGTCCGAGACGTTCCACCGCGCGCGCTCGACGAAGACGCTGCGGCGCGCCTCGAGGTAGCGGACGAGAAGGTCGCCGTGCTCGTGCATGTTGCGGAACGACAACGCGGTCGCCCTGATGCTTCCGATGTCGCGCGGCCGTCCGGGCGCTTGCCTGCTGCGAAGGGCGGCGGCTGCCATGCGCAGGGACACGTCCGACGGCTGAAGCTCCGGAAACGCCCCGCGGGCAGGCCGGTCGGACTCGGTCCGGTCGTCGATCATGTCGCTGCTCGGGTCCGTCGTGCTCGTTCGGGTGGGTTTCCGCACGGCGCATCGCGCGGCGTCAACGAAAACCTGACGGCGTGCCATCCTCCGCGTCGGGATCGGATGGTGTCCATGCAACAGGAGCGTCTCCGCCGGGGCCGCGAGACTGGTCCCGCCGGCGGCATCGCCGAGCGCGGCGTCTCACATGCCGGATCGCGGCTTCTCCAGGGGCACCGCGCCGAGCACGCGGCGCTCCGCCGGCCGGGCGAGGCCCGAGGGAGGGGCGTTCACGTTGTCATGCACCGCGATGCCGAGAAAATGCGCGACGAGATCGAGCACCGCCGGATCGTCGTCAAACACGAATACCTTCATCATCCGCCCAGGGTCATCGGCCCCCACCGACGCCTTTGCGTATCGCCCCGGATTGGGGCATCACTTTGGTGCATCTGCAGAACTTTCCGCCGGAATGCGGCGGACCCGCCATTTCGGCGCCTTAATCCGGGGTCGGGTTTCCGGGGGCGGGGATCCGCCGCCCGGCGCGGTCCGGCACCAGCCCGTTTTTTGTTCGGGCGGCATCCCCTTTTGCGGCGGAATTGTTCATCCGCCCGGAAACACTCGGCGTCAAACTGCCGGACTGTGGAAAAAATTCTTTGTAGTGCCCGCTTCGTGGTATAGTGTCGGCAAGTCCGAAAGATCCGCGCAAGCCTTTACCCCAGCTTAACTTTGGAGCCTGTCTCCCATGAATTCATGCGCTCGTGACGAGGCGCCTGTTGCGCTGCGAGTCGACCAGTCCGCGAAGGCCCCCGGGCCGGCCAGCACCGACTGGACCGCCTATGCGACGGCCTATGATCTGCTGTCCGAGCACAATCCCGCCTATCAGGAGATCCTGCGCGACTTCGAGGCGTTTCTCGCGACGATCGAGCCGCCGCACCGGGTCTGGGACATCGGTGGCGGCACGGGAAACTACAGCGAGATCCTGGCCCGCACCTTCCCCGGCAGCGAGATCCGCTTCGTGGAGCCCGACGGGGGCATGATCCGCCGCGCGCAGCAGAAACTGTCCGCCTTCAGGAACATCAGCTTCGACAGCCGCGCGCTGGAGGAGGTCGACGAGCCGGGGACCGCCGACCTCGTGGTCTGCGTCCACGCGCTCTACGCCATGCCCGAGCAGGAGCGGCGCCTCGCCGACCTGCACAGGCTCCTTCGTCCGGGCGGCCTGCTCTACCTCGTGGACCTCGGCCGCGACATGAACGTGTCCGACTGGCGTGGCTATATCTTCTCGCACCTCAAAAAAAAGCACGGGGTTCTTGGCGCGCTGCGCATCATCTGGCAAGGTCGTGAAATAGCGAAGCAGAACAACGCCATCCTGAAGGCGCAGAAATCAGGCGTCTACTGGACGCACACCGAGGCAGAAATCGCATCGGCCGCCACGGCGGCCGGTTTCCAGATCGTCAGGCAGGAGCCCGTGTACCGCGGCTACAGCGACCTCCTCGTGTGTCGCGCGTAGACCACGGTAACACCCGGGCCAAGAAGAGAAAAAAATGATCGAGCAGGTTATGGAAGCGCTCAAGCGCTCGCGGTACAAGGTGGTTTCCGAAGGCGAGGATCTCGAGGCGATCTACCGCCTGCGATACAAGTGCTATCGCGCCGAGGGTTCGATCCCCGAGAACGAGCTCGGCATGATGTCCGATCCGTTCGACGAAACCGACAATTGCGTGCAGATCGGCGTCGAGATGGATGGCGAGTTGCTCGCCTCGGTTCGTCTGCACCTCGTCTCGAAGCTGTCGCCCGTCTCGCCGACGCTGGAGGTGTTCCCCGAGCTTCACGACTACATCGAACGCGGGCAGACCATTCTCGATCCGACCCGGTTCGCGGTCGATCCCGAAGCGCGCAAGCACCGCGTGAAGCTGAACTTCCTGACGCTGCGCGTTCCCTTCATCGCAACGATCTTCTACGACATCGACATCGTGCTGGCCCCCGTGCGCGCCGAACATGCAGCGTTCTACCGCCGCTACCTCGGCGCCAAGCCCGCGACCGGGCTGCGCAGTTATCCAGGCCTGAAGAGGCCGGTGCAGCTTCTGACAACGGACGTCAGGGCCGAGCGCGACGGGATTCTCGAGCGGACGCCGTTTTTCGGCCCGGTGGCCGAGATCCCGAACGCGAACATCGCGTTCCCGTCCCTTTCCGGTGTCTATGTGGCGTCGAGGCGCGGTCGCTCGGACGCAGCCTGAACGTCGCGGTCGATTCATGCGGCGCTGCATCAAGTGGCCCCAAGACCATGGTTCATGGCATCCGGGAGCGGGTTTTCGCCCGGATTCGCGCGCCCGCTGCCCAAAAGCGTGCACCGAAACTGCAATGTCCCACCTGAC
>NZ_JBQLZP010000291.1:0-11962 GCF_052168335.1 Roseicyclus sp.
CTTCGACGCCCAGATCATCGTCTCGTGCGCGTTGGTCAGCCGCTTCCCGCGGAAGTTCGGCATCGGGTTCGACTTGCGCCAGACCACGTCGTTCAGGATCCAGAAGCCCTGGTTCTGCAGCTCCGAGCCGACACGGAAGATGTTGTGATAGCTCCCGATCACCCAGATCGCGCCGTCGGGCTTCAGGAGCCTGCGCGCGGCGGAGAGCCAGTCGCGGGTGAACTGGTCGTAGGTCGCGAAACTGTCGAACCGGTCCCAGTCGTCGTCACAGGCGTCGACCATCGTGTTGTTCGGACGATGCAGCGCGCCCTTGAGCTGGAGGTTGTAGGGCGGGTCCGCGAAGATCAGGTCGACCGACGCCTCTGGCAGACCGCGCATCACCTCGATGCAGTCTCCGCCCAGAATCGTGTTAAGCGGCAGGGTCGCTGCCGCGTCCGTCTTGGTTTTCGTCATCGCTGCCTCTGGTCCGTCGCCTCTGCGGGCGCGTGGTTTTCCACAGAATCGCCGAAAGGCGAATCGGGGTCAATTTGTTTTTGTGAATCAGAGGCTTGGCGGTTCAGTCGCACAACATCTGGTGGACCGGCGCGAAGGAACGCCTATGGTGCGGGGTCACCCCAAGATGTTGGAGGGCGCGGCGATGCGCCTCCGTTCCGTATCCCGCATTGGCCGCCCAGCCATAGCCGGGGAAGGCCGCGTCGAGCTCGGCCATGACGCGGTCGCGGGCGACCTTGGCGACTATCGAGGCCGCCGCGATCGAGACGCAGCGCCCGTCCCCGCCGATCAGCGGCGTGGCGGGGGAGCCGATGTCCGGCGGGCAGGCGTTGCCGTCGATCAGCACGTGGCAGGGCCGCTCCGGCAGGGCCTCCACCGCGCGGCACATGGCGAGGAAGGTGGCGTTGCGGATGTTGAGCGCGTCGATCTCCTCGACGCTGGCCCAGCCGATGCCGATGCGGGCGGTGCCTTCGATCAGGCGGAGCAACTCTTCGCGCCGGTCGCGGCGGAGGAGCTTCGAATCGTTCAGGCCTTCGGGGATGCGCGTGGCGTCGAGGATCACGGCCGCCGCCGTCACGGGCCCGGCGAGCGGGCCGCGCCCGGCCTCGTCCACGCCCGCGACGAGGCGCGCGCCGGCGGCGATCAGCGTCTCCTCGTGGAGGTAGTCGGGGGTCGGGCGCAGGGTCTCGAGCATGGGAACTTCATTCCACGACACCGCGCGCGACACAAGAAAGGGCGGCGGTGAGGGGTGCACCGCCGCCCGTCCGGCCCTCCGGAGGATCTTGCTGGGGAAAGGGTCGTTGTCGCCGACCGTCCTCGGGGGCCGGATGCGTCAGGGCCGGAAACCGGCCTCGCGCTGCCAGCCGTTCTGCGCGAGGCAGCGGCCGGCGTAGATCATGCGCGGGCCATTGAAGGTCTCGACCCGGTGAAGGCACTGGTCGGGCAGGAGCGCGGGCCGCGCGACGTTGTTCTGCATGCAGCGCCGCACGTAGCCCCGGTAGTAGCCGTTGCGGTCCTGCCCCTCGATGAAGCAGCGCGCCGGCGCGATCAGCGCCTGGGGGCGGTGGGGCTGATGCGGCTGGTGGCCCTGCGGCGGGCGGTGCCCGGACTGGCGCGGCGGCGTGGCGTTGCGGTTGTTGTTCTGGATCGCCTGCCCGATGGCATAGAGCGCGATCAGCCCGCCGATGATGGCGACGACCTCGTCGTTGTTGTTGGCGCGGGCGGGCGTGGCGGAGGCGGTGACGCCCCCGAGGGCGAGGCCCAACGCGAGCGTTGCGGCGGTGAAGCTCCTTGCGATGCGGTTCATGTCGTGGCTCCTCTCGTGGGACCGCCGGTGCCGTCCGGCGTCGGGCGGTGCGTGATGGAGCGACGTTCCGGCCGATGTGCCCGGCCAAGCAATAACGGCCCGGCGCTATCGGATAACGGCAGCGCAGGGCCCTGCGGTCATTGCCTTGCAGCGGGCTGCCGTGCCCATGTCGCGGAAGGACATGTGGACCCCAAACCGCACATGCATTACGAGAGCAGCCCATGACGAAACCGATGCGCACCCTTCTTTTCGGCACCTTTCTCGCCATCGTCGCGGGACCGGCCGCCGCCGCCTGCTACGCGGACTACCGCGCCCGAACGGAGGACCCTCTGAGGCTCCATTACGGGGTGATCGAGGTGCCGGACGGGGCCTGTTCCGTCTCGGGCGCCGCGCCGATCATCGCGCAGCGGATCGCGGCGGAGGGCTGGCAGCTCCTGCAGGTGATCTCGGTCTTCGACGAGAGCGGTCTGGATGCCAGGAGGTCCGATGCCGGAGCGTATTTCCTCCGTTACTGAGACGCGCGTCGCCTCGACCCGCGTCATCCAGATCGGAATGGGAGCCATCGTCGCGATCCTCGTGGTCTCGGCGGTCCTCCTGTTCGTGAACCTGCCCGACGCGGACGCCTTCAACGCCGCCATCGCGGACATCTTCGTGAATGCCGACGTGCGCGACCCGGACGCGACTCGGATGCTCGAGATCATGGCCGAGACCGGCACCACCTTCTCGGGCGTGCTGGCCAGCTACCGGGCGGTGATGTTCGTCCTGATGGTCTTCGCCGCCGCGCTCCTGATCGCCTGCCTCGTCTTCCTGGCCACGATCGTCACGCTCAACCGCCGCATCGGCGAGATCGAGCGGCGCGGCATCCAGGTCTCCTCGCTGATCCTCAGCCGGGAGGAGCGCGTGGTCCTAATCAACAACCTCGAGTTCAAGCTGACCGAGGCCGCGATGGAGACGCTGTCGGTCCTGGCCGAGGCGCGGCTCGACGACGAGGTTCTGACCGGCGCGCAGATCGAGGCGATGGTCTCGGGCCGCCCCGAGACGGACGTGGACGAGGCGGCGGGCGCGACGCGGATCAAGCGGCTCCGCGACACGCTGGGCAACCAGATGGTGAGCGAACTCCTGGTCAAGAACATCGCCCGCAAGGGCTATGTCCTCGCCATCGAGAAGGACGTGATCCGGATGCTATGAGGCGCCGTGGCCCACCGCGGCCATGACGCCCCGAAGCTCCGCCAGCCCGCGCAGCCGCCCGACCAGCGGATAGCCCGGCTGCCCCCTCCGCGCGATGTCGTCGAGGAGGTCGTGGCCGTGGTCCGGGCGCATCGGGATCTCGGCGTCCGCCCGCCCCGCGGCCCGGCGCCGCGCCTCCTCGGCCATGAGCGCGCGGATCGTCGTCACCATGTCGGTGTCGCCGTCGAGATGCGCGCTTTCCTGGAAGCTGACGCGCAGGCCCGTGGCGCCCGCGTCGCGCGCGGTGTTCCTCAGGTGGACGAAGTGGATGCGCGGGCCAAGCGCCGCGACGAAGGCGGCGGGGTCGAAATCCGCCCGCACGCCGAGGGAGCCGGTGCAGAACGTGGCGCCGTTCGCGTCGCTCGGCACGGCGTCGAGCACGGCGCGGTAGTCGTCGAGCGTCGACATGATCCGGGGCAGCCCGAGGATCGGGAAGGGCGGATCGTCGGGGTGGCAGCAGAGGCGGAGGCCGAGTTCCTCCGCGACCGGCACGACCTCGCGCAGGAAGTCCACGAGGTGCGCGCGGAGCGCCTCGGCGTCGATCCCGTCATAGGTGGCGAGGCAGGCCCGCACGTCCTCGAGCGTCCAGCTCTCGGTCGAACCGGGCAGGCCCGCGGTGATGTTGGCGGCGAGCGCCTGAGCGCGGGCCTCGTCCATGTCGGCGGCGCGCCGCGTCGCCTCCGCCACAACATCGGGCGCGTAGTCCGCCTCGGCGCCCGCGCGCTTCAGGAGGTGGATGTCGAAGGCCGCGAAGTCCACGATGTCGAAGCGCATCGCCGTCCCGCCCTCGGGCAGCGGTTCGCGCAGCGCGGTGCGCGTCCAGTCGAGCACGGGCATGAAGTTGTAGCAGATAACCCGCGGCCCGCCCGCCTCCGCCACCGCGCGCAGGCTGTCGATCCAGGCGTCGATATGCGCGCGCCAAGGTCCGGAGCGGGTCTTGATCGGCTCGGACATCGGGATGCTCTCGATGACGTCCCAGGTGAGGCCCGCGGCCTCGATCACGGCCTTCCGCTCCGCCACCTCCGCCGCCGTCCAGGCGGTGCCCGACGGCAGGTGGTGCAGTGCGCTGACGATGCCCTTCGCGCCGGTCTGGCGCACCTCGGCGAGCGTGATCGGGTCGGGCGGGCCGAACCAGCGCCAGGTCTCCCTCATGCGGTCTCCTCCGGTTGCCAGCCCTGCCGGAACGGATGCTCCTGCGGCAGCGGCAGAGTGACGGGACCGCCCGAGCGGGCGGCGGCGTAGATCGCGGTGACGAGCTCGATGGAGCGGCGCCCGTCCTCGAAGAGAACCGCCGCCGAAGTGCGCCCCGCGAGGTGGTCGGCGACCGCCTCGAGATACCCCGCGAAGCCGGGCCGCGCGCCCGCGTGCCGCGCCATGATGGCGTCGACCTCCGCCTGCCGCGCCGGGTCGCGCGCCTCGAAGCGCCACGTGCCCGTGGCGGGGGCGTAGGGCACGGTGGCGCTCGTCGCCGTCAGGTCGCGGAACACGAGGCGGAGCCGCGTCTCGTCCGTGGCCGCGCCGAGCGTCACCGACGAGGTGGCGAGCGCGCCGCACTCGAACCGGAAGGCGAGCGCCGCGCAATCCTCGGTCTCGATCGGGTTCACGCGCGTGGCGAGCATGGCCTGCACGGTCGCGGGCGCCCCGAAGTAGCGGCAGAGGAGGTCGTGCGCATGGATCGCGTGGCCGAGGACGGCGCCCCCGGATTCGCCCGCCCAGGTGCCGCGCCACGGGATCGCGTAGTAATCGCCCTTGCGGTTCCAGTGCGTCTCGAGGCTGGCCACCACCGGCGGTCCGGCGAGGTCCGCCCCGATCAGCGCGTCGAGCGCGGCGAAGGCGGGGCCGTAGCGATACTGGAAGACGGGGAAGACCTCGCGACCCGCCCGCGCGGCCGCCGCGCCGATCGCCTCGATCTCGGCGAGGCTGCGGGCCAGCGGCTTCTCGCAGACCACGTGCTTGCCCGCCTCGAGCGCGGCGATGGCGACGGGCGCGTGGAGGTGCGGCGGCAGGCAGACGTCGACGAGGTCGATCTCCGGGTCCGCCAGCACCGCCTCGATTTCCGCCTCCAGCCGCAGCCCCGGATCGCCCGCCGCGACGAGGCGCGCGCGGTCGAGATCGCGGTCGCAGAGAACGGCGACCTCGAAGCGGCCCGGCAGCGCGCGGTAGCCCGTCAGATGCTCCGCCCCGATGCCCGCGCCGAGGATGGCGACGCGGATCATGCGCGCCCCTCCGCCAGGGCCTGCGCCTTCAGCGCAAGCTCCATCACGGTGAAGGCGTGGGCCTGCGGCATCGCCGTCTCGGTCCTGTCCCGCACGTCGGCGAGGATGCGCGCGAAGTAGGGCAGGCCCGCGTCGCGCGCGTCGATGGCCTCGCAGCGCGTGCCGTTCACGAGGATCAGCGTGTCGGTCCCGACGCGGCCGCCCACGTCCACGTACTTGCGCAGCTCGATGTAGCCCTCCGTGCCGAGGATCGTCAGCCGCCCGTCCCCCCAGGTCGGCAGCGCATCGGGCGTGAACCAGTCGACCCGGATATAGCCACGCCCCCGGTCCGAGCGGAGCGCGATCTCGCCGAAGTCCTGGAGGCCCGGATCGCCGGGATGGGCGCAATTCTCGGCCGCCGCGTGGACGATCTCGGCCGTGGCCGAGCCGGTGAAATGCAGGAACTGGTCGATCTGGTGGCTCGCGATGTCGGTCAGGATGCCGCCATAGGCCTCCCGCTCGAAGAACCATGCGGGCCGCGTCGCGCGGTTGAGCCGGTGCGGCCCGAGGCCCACGGTCTGCACGACCCGGCCGATGGCGCCTTCTTCTACAAGTTTCGTGGCGAGGGTGACCGACGGGACCTCGAACCGCTCGGAGAAGTCGATGGACCAGATGCGCCCCGTCTCGGCCTGCACGCGGCGAAGCGCGGCGAGTTGCTCGAGCGTGGTGCAGCCCGGCTTGTCCACCATCACGTCCTTGCCCGCGCGCATCGCCTCGATGGCGAGCGCGGCGCGGTCCCGGGGAATTGCGGCGATGACGACGAGCGCGATCTCCGGATCGCTGAGGATCGTCTCCCGGTCGGCGATGCGCGGCAGGTCGGGGAAGCGCTTGCGGAACCCCTCCTCGGTGTTCGGCGCGCCGTCGGTCCACCAGCCGGCGCAGGTGGCGCCGGCGGCGGTCAGGTGCTCGGTCATGCCGAAGGCGTGGCGGTGGTCGATGCCGAGAACGGCGAAGCGGATGCTCATGGATCGCTTTCTTCTATCAGAACTCTGCCGCCATCCCGGGCGGAGCGGGTGATGGCGTCGATCAGGCGATGCGCGGTCAGCGCGTCCTGCCCGGTGATCGCGGGCGGCCTGCCGTCGGACATGGCGGCGGCGAAATCCTCGAGCACCGACTGGTGCCAGTCGTGACCGAAGGCCATCGGGTCGGCGCCGCCTCCCGTGGTCGCGGTGGCGCCGTGCGTCTCTTGCCGTCCGTCGCGCCACGAGACGGTCAGAACGCCCTCCGCGAGCCGCAGGCTCGCCGCCTCGAAGTGCAGCACGATGCTTTCCGAGGCGCCGGGGTAACTCGCGGTCGAGGCGGTCAGCCAGCCCGCCGCGCCGCACGCGAAGCGCAGCCCCGCGACGGCGACGTCCTCCGCCTCCATCCGGTGAAAGCGCGTGGTGGCAGTCATGGCCGTCACCTCGGCAACCGGCCCGGCCAGCGCCAGCGCGAGGTCGATCGTGTGGATCGCCTGGCTGATGAGGACGCCGCCGCCGTCGCGGGCGTAGGTGCCGCGCCCCGGCTCGTCGTAATAGGCCTGCTCCCGCCACCACGGGACCGCGATCTCGACGAGGCCGAGCGCGCCGAGGCCGCCGCCCCGTACGAGGTCGAAGGCGGCGCGCGAGGCCGCGCGCATCCGGTGCTGGAACACGACGCCGAGCGGCACGCCCGCCGCCGCGCAGAGCGCCACGACCTCCTCGGCCTCTGCCAGCGTCCGGCCGAGCGGCTTCTCCGTCAGGATCGCCTTTCCGGCCGCCGCCAGCGGGCCGATCAGCGACGCGCGCGCATCGGGCGGCGTGAGGATCAGCGCAAGATCGACGGCCGGATCGGCGGCGACGGCTTCCACGTCCGCATAGGCGCGCACCGGTGCTCCGAGAACCTGCCCGGCCTCCTGCGCGAAAGCCTGGGCCCGGACGGCGTTGCGCGACATCACCCCCGCGAGGCGCAGCGGCGGCGTCGCGTCGCGCAGCGCGAGGAGATGCGTCCGCGCCACCATCCCGAGCCCGATCATGGCGACCCCGAGGGGCCTTTCCTGCGTCATCGTCATCCTCCCGCAGGCGGACCCTGTGCAAGCGCATGAGAATTGTCAACGGACCCGTACACCAGTATACCGGTGGGACACGAACCAGCCCGGGGAGACGAGAGACCATGACGGCCAGCACTCCCCCTCCCGATCTCGCGCTCCCGGCCATCGACCTCGACCAGCCCACGGCGCAGCAGATCCACGCCGCCCTCCGCGCGGGGATACTGACGCTCGCCCTGCCGCCCGGCACCCGGCTCTCGGAGGCCGAGACCGGCGCCCGCTTCGGCGCCAGCCGCACCCCCGTCCGCGAAGCGATGACCTGGCTCCGCGACGAGGGGCTGATCGTCACCTGGCCGTCGCGGGGCAACTTCGTGACGCGCATTTCCGAGGATGTCGTGCGCAACGCGCAGTTCGTCCGCGAAGCGCTGGAGACCGCGGCGCTCGCCCGGATCTGCGCGACCGGCCTTGACCCCGAGGACGACGCCCGCATGGACGCCGCGCTCGGGGCGCAGGCCGCGGCGCTCGCCGCGGGCGACACCGCTGCCTTTCACGCCGCCGACGACGCCTTCCACGCCGCGCTCGCGGGGGCCACGGGCCTCTCGCGGGTGCGCACGCTGGTGATGCGCGAGAAGACCGCGCTGGACCGTCTGCGCGCGCTCGCGCTCGGCGACCCGGGGCACCTGCGGCTTCTGGAGGACGAGCATGGCCGCATCCTGAACGCGATCCGCAAGGGTCGCGCCGACAGGGCGCAAAGGGTCCTCGGACGGCACCTCACCCGCGTCCTCGACGTGCTGGAGGATCTGAAGGCGGCGCACGGCGACTACTTCGAGTGACGCCTGTGGCGCACTGAAACGCCGCATTGCATTCGGGGACAAACCCGACAAAAACGCTACGGATGGCCCGCACTCCCACGACCGCACCGAACCGCACCGACCGCGCAATGCGGCGGCCCGGCGCGCTCGGCATCGTCGCCTGGATCGCGGCGGCGCTCTGCCTCCTGCCGATGGTGGCCGTCGCGCTGGCGGCGGCGGGCGGCGGGCTCGACGTCGTCTCCCGGCTCGCGGAGACGGTGCTGCCGCGCTACGCCGGGACGACCGCCCTCCTCGTCGTGATCGTCGGCGTCTCGACAGCGATCATCGGCACGTCCACGGCCTGGCTCGTCACCGCGACGCGGTTCCCGGGGCGGAGGCTTCTGGAGATCGCGCTGGCGCTGCCGCTGACCTACCCGGCCTACGTGCTGGCCTATGCCTACACCGATCTCCTCGACCATCCGGGCTGGGTGCAGACGACGCTGCGCGACCTGACCGGCTGGGGCCCCCGCGACTACTGGTTCCCGGAGATCCGGTCGGTCGGCGGCGCGGCGGCGATGCTGACCTTCGTGCTCTATCCTTACGTCTACCTGCTGGCGCGCGCGGCGTTCCTGCGGCAGTCCGCGACCGCCTACATCGCGGCGCGCACGCTGGGCCAGGGGCCCTGGGGCGCGTTCTTCCGCGTCTCGGTCCCCATCGCGCGGCCGGCCATCGCGGGCGGTGTGCTGCTGGCGCTGATGGAGACGCTGGCCGATTACGGAACCGTCGCCTATTTCGGCGTCCAGACCTTCGCCACGGGCATCTACGTGAGCTGGTTCGGCCTCTTCGACCGGGCGGCGGCGGCGCAGCTCGCGCTGTGCCTCCTCGTCGTGGCGCTGATCCTCGCCACGCTCGAGCGGCGGACGCGCGAGAACCAGCGCCACCACGACGCCGGCCGCCGGTTCGAGCGGATGGAGCCGGTGACGCTGAGGGGCCGCGCCGCAACGGGCGCGATCGTCGTCTGCGGCCTGCCGGTCTTCTTCGGGTTCCTCCTGCCCACCGGCATCCTCCTGTCGCTGGCATGGGGGTCGGGGCAACTCCTCTTCACGCCGCGCTACCTCGCGTTCCTCCAGCACTCCGTCACGCTCGCGGCAATCGCGGCCGTGCTGACGGTGGGCGCGGCCATCGCGCTCGGCTTCAACCTCAGGCTCCGTCCGACGCGCGGCGCGCAGACGGCGATGCGGATCGCGGGCGTTGGCTATGCCGTGCCGGGCGGCGTGATCGCGGTGGGCCTCCTCTTTCCCTTCGCGGCCTTCGACAACGCGCTCGACCGGTTCATGGAGGCGAATTTCGGCATCGACACGGGGCTTCTCATCACAGGGTCGATCTGGCTGATGATCGCGGCCTACATGGTCCGCTTCATGGCGGTGGCGCTCAACACATACGAATCCGGGCTGGCGACGGTGAACCCCAACATCGACGCCGTGGCCCGCACGCTGGGCAAGTCGCCCTCGGGGATGCTGCGCGGCGTCCACCTGCCGATCCTGCGGCCCTCGATCCTGACCGCGCTGCTGATCGTCTTCGTCGACGTGATGAAGGAACTGCCCGCGACGCTGATCCTGAGGCCCTTCAACTACGACACGCTCGCCGTTCAGGCGCACCGCCTCGCCTCGGACGAGCGGCTGCGGGAGGCGGCGGTGCCGAGCCTGGTGATCGGCGCGGTGGGGCTTCTGCCGGTGGCGCTCCTGTGCTGGAGCATCGGGCGCGAAGCCCGCGTGCGGCGCGACGCGGTCTCGGCGGCGGACGCGCAGGTGCAGCGGACGGCGTGAAACGAAAACGGGCGCCGCGAGGGCGCCCGTTCGGTCGTTCCCGTGGCAGGGATCACTCCCAACCGGCGTTGTTCAGCACCTCGACCGCCGCGTCGACGTTCGCCGCGATGTCGGAGAGGTCGATCGTGTCGGGCCGGAAGATGCCCAGCGCCGCGACCGAGGGGGCGAGGCCCACGCCCGGAACCGCCGGATACTCGTCGTTGCCCGCCGAGAAGTACTGCTGCGCCTGGTCCGAGGCGAGGTACTCAAGGAAGGCGATCGCGTTGTCGCGGTTCGGTGCGTTCGCCGCGACGCCACCGCCCGAGATGTTCATGTGCGCGCCGATGTCATTCTGGTTGGGGAAGACCCAGCCGATGTTGGCGAGCTGCTCGGGCGTGATCTGCTCGTCACCCTCGCGGATGATGCGGGCGTAGTAGTAGGTGTTCGACATGGCGATGTCGCACTCGCCCGAGGCGATGCCGCGCAGCTGGTCGGTGTCGCCGCCCTGCGGTGCGCGGGCGAAGTTCTCGACGACGCCGGTGGCCCAGTCCTGCGCCGCCTCCTGGCCGAGATGCGCGATCAGCGCGGCCATGATGTTCTGCGTGTAGACGTTGGTGGACGAGCGGATGCAGACCTGCCCTTCGTACTGGTCGTCGGCCAGCGCCTGGTAGGTCTGCGGCGGGTTCTCGACCTCGGTCTTGTCGTAGAAGATGATCCGCGCGCGCTGCGAGAAGGCGAACCAGCGGTTCTCGTCGTCCTGCAGGTAGGCGGGAACCCGCGTCTCGAGCACCTCGCTCTCGATGGGCTGGAGGAGGCCCATGTTCGCCGCGCGGGCGAGGCGCACGGTGTCGACGGTCAGGAAGACGTCGGCCGGGCTGTTCGCGCCCTCGGCTTCCATCCGGGCGATCAGCTCGTCGGCGTTGCCCTCGATCCGGTTGACCGTGATGCCGGTCATCTCGGTGAAGTCGGAATAGAGCCGCTCGTCGGTGTCGTAGTGGCGCGACGAGTAGAGGTTCAGCTCCTGCGCCTGGGCGGCGGTGAGCGTGGATGCGGCGATGACCGTTCCGAGCAGAACGGAAAGAGTGCGGGTCATGGGACGCTCCCTGAAGGATTGCGGGTCCGATACCTGAGCATTTTTGTCAGGTGGTGGCGGCTTTCTTCCGCAGATGCCGCGCCCAGTCAAGAATTTCCGACAAAATAAATCGGACATCGTCCTGCGGCTTGCGGCCGCTCCCCGGCTCGGCCAGTGTCGCGCGGCCTGCGAGGGGGGAGAACCAATGCGCGCCGGGATCGCGTTCCTTGTGATCGCGTACATACTCAGCCAGTTCTACCGCGCCTTTCTCGCGGTGCTGGCGCCTGCGCTCGAGGCCGACCTCGGCGCGACGACGGCGGACCTCGCGCGCGCCTCGGGCCTCTGGTTCGTGGCCTTCGCGCTGATGCAATTGCCCGTGGGCTGGGCGCTCGACACGCTGGGCCCGCGGCGGACCGCGTCGGTCCCCGTGCTGCTCGGCGCGGCGGGGGGTGCCGCGCTGTTCGCCGCGGCGCAAACGCCGGGGATGATCGTCGCGGCCATGGTCCTCATCGGGATCGGCTGCGCGCCTGTGCTGATGTCGACCTACTACATCTTCGCCCGCACGCTTCCGGCGGCGATCTTCGGGACGCTCGCGGGCGTGACGGTCGGGGTCTCCTCGCTCGGCAACATCCTGTCGGCGGCACCGATGGCCTGGGCTGTCGCGTCCTTCGGCTGGCGCGAGACGGTGGCGGGCTTCGCCGTCTTCACGGCGCTGATCGCGCTGGCCATCGCGGTCTTCGTCCGCGACCCGCCGAAACCGAAAGGTGAGCCGAAAGGCTCGGTGTTCGACCTCCTCGCGATGCCTGCGATCTGGCCGGTCCTCGCGGCGATGTTCGTCTGCTACGCGCCCGCCGCCGGGCTGCGCGGGCTCTGGATCAGCCCCTATGTCGCGGACGTGCACGGCGCGGCGCTGGCGCAGATCGGGACGGCGACGCTGGTGATGGGCCTCGCCATGGTGGCGGGGAACTTCGTCTATGGCCCGATCGACCGCTGGGTGGGCAGCCGGAAG